>NZ_BBOC01000006.1:0-101501 GCF_001485335.1 Type-D symbiont of Plautia stali
CTTTTTTTTCTATGTTTTAACAATTGAACGGCATTCCATTTGCGAGGAATGACCCGTTATTGCCATCCTTACTCTTCGTCATCCAGCAGCAGAGAGCCGTCCGGGTTTGCACTCAGATTGTAAGGATCATTGGTCGACTGCATCGCATTGAAGATGGCCAGTGCCAGTTCATTATCGCTGTCTGGATTGCGGCATAACAGATACTGTGTGTCCGGCAGAACCGGCAGACCTTCCGCCGCACCCATAACACGCAATTCTGGGCTCATCATCTCTACAGGACGCGCTGTAACACCTAAACCGGCTTTAACAGCAGCACGCACCGCAGCCAGCGTTGAGGCAACATAAGAGATGCGCCAAGGGATACCCGCTTCGTTGAGATGGTCGATCGCCATGTCACGATAAGGGCTTGGCTCATCCAGCAGAACCAAAGGAATGGCTTCGCCGCGCTGGAAGATATAATCCGCCGCGCAGTACCACAGAGTCGGTGATGTACGCAGGACTTGATAGGTGAAATTGCCGGGGCTGGACGTGGTGACGACCAGGTCGACTTCACCCTGGTTCAGCATTTCCATCATGAACGGGTTGCGCTTAACACGCACATCAATGGCCAGCTTAGGATACACCGACGTTACGCGGTTAAGCAGAAACGGCAGAATGGTATCGGAAGTATCATCAGAGGCACCGATAGTCAGTACGCCCTGGATATTGCTGTACATCAAAGAGGTGCAGGCTTCGTCGTTAAAACGAAGGATCTTTCTGGCATAGCCCAGCAACTGGATGCCATGCTCCGTCAGCAGTTTATTACGTCCATGTCTGGCAAACAGCTCTTTACCTACCAATTGTTCCAGACGTTGCATCTGCTGACTTACTGCCGATTGCGTTCTGCATACTGCTGCAGCTGCTGCCGCAAAGGTATTCAGGTCAGCAACAGCGACAAAAGTACGAAGCAGATCGAGGTCGAGATTCAGTATCGGACGATTTGCATTAGTCATGTTTTTTCTTCACTTATAAGATTTTTTAAAACTACTACCCTGGTGTATTACCCTACTTATCAAAGAGATAAGAGGTAATGGTGCTTAATGGCAGCCCTGTGTGGAGGATGCCATGAAAAAAACGTGTCAGGCGGATACCGACGGATAAGTCACTCTGCAATCAGAGCAGCGCCGTCTATTTAAGACAGAACAACTTCTGGTCCGAAGACGTATGTCGTACAAGTGCTGGAAGCTGCGTAGTTGTCTATTTTCCCGCAAAAAGGCCCTGCGGGTCAAAAAGGGATAACATCATGTTATGCTGATGCGAAGCGGTAAAGTGCATCAAATAATAAATTATACTTAATCATTTTTACGCTTTAAAGGGAAATGTTTTTGTTCAAAACATCGCAATTTTTGACCAAAACGCTTTTCCAGCCTATCCTGCCACAACCCTGCGCGTTTTTTAACCACCCCGATTCTGAAACCCCATACCAGGCGTTAAAGTTACAGTACAAATGCTATTTAAGACGCAATTATCGCCTTAATCATTCACTTGTTAGCGCCTCATTCTGCTGTGAAAAAGTGAATAAGAATGCACTGCATACCCTGACACCAGCTATTGCTTCAACACCGGTGCACACTTCTTCGGCATCCAACAAGATTCCTTTAACTATTTCATCATGTGGCTAATGAATTTTCGCACAGGATGTGAATAAAAAATTTCTTAATCACCTGCTTTACCTATGGATAACGCGCTTTACAGCGGTCATCAGTTTACCCAGAATTTAATATCACACTTACTTAAGTTTGCAGACTTATAAACCAGGCCGACTCACAACGGATGCGTTTTACTCTACGTACGCCGGGAATAACTGGCAAACTCGCCAAAACCCAGCGCTACCCTTCTTTTGTGACGATGAGAGGAGTAAATTGGGCAGGTTTGTTTTTGGTGGCAGGTTAAAGGACTCTGCCCATTAAGGCGGTAATAATGAATTTTCAAATTGATAAATCTGGCAAGCTGGAAAATGTCTGTTATGACATCCGTGGTCCGGTACTGAAAGAAGCAAAGCGTCTTGAAGAAGAAGGTAACAAAGTCCTCAAACTGAACATCGGTAACCCTGCCCCGTTTGGTTTTGAAGCCCCTGATGAAATCCTGGTCGATGTGATTCGTAACCTGCCAAGTTCGCAGGGTTATTGTGATTCAAAGGGACTGTACTCGGCGCGTAAAGCGATCATGCAGCACTACCAGGCGCGAGATATGCGCGATGTTACCGTTGAAGATATCTACATTGGTAACGGTGTGTCTGAGTTGATCGTGCAGGCGATGCAGGCGTTGCTGAACAGTGGCGATGAAATGCTGGTTCCGGCCCCGGATTATCCCCTGTGGACCGCGGCCGTTTCCCTGTCGAGCGGTAAAGCGGTGCACTATCTGTGCGATGAGTCTGCGGGTTGGTTCCCAGACCTGGATGATATTCGTAGCAAAATCACGCCGCGTACGCGTGGCATCGTGATCATCAATCCCAACAACCCGACCGGTGCGGTGTATAGCAAAGAACTGCTAATGGAAGTGGTTGAGATTGCGCGTCAACATAATCTGATTATTTTTGCCGACGAAATCTACGACAAGATTTTGTATGACGAAGCACAGCACCATTCGATTGCTGCGCTGGCACCGGATCTGCTGACGGTGACGTTTAATGGCTTGTCCAAAACCTACCGCGTTGCCGGCTTCCGTCAGGGCTGGATGGTGTTGAACGGTCCGAAAAAGCATGCCAAAGGCTACATCGAAGGCCTGGAGATGCTGGCATCGATGCGTCTGTGTGCCAACGTCCCGGCTCAGCATGCCATTCAGACTGCGCTGGGAGGTTATCAGAGTATCAGCGAGTTTATTGCACCGGGCGGTCGTTTGTATGAACAGCGCCAGCGTGCCTGGGAGTTGATTAACGACATTCCGGGTGTGAGTTGCGTTAAGCCACAAGGTGCGTTGTATATGTTCCCACGCATCGATCCTAAGAAATTCAATATCTTTGATGACCAGAAGATGGTGCTGGATTTCCTGCTGCAAGAGAAGGTGCTGCTGGTTCAGGGTACTGCCTTCAACTGGCCATGGCCGGACCACGTGCGCATCGTAACCCTGCCGCGCGTTGATGACCTCGAAATGGCCATCAGCAAGTTTGGTCGCTTCCTGCAAGGCTATCGCCAGTAACAGGTGATGCGTATACCCAAAATAATTCGAATTGCAGTAAGGCGGCAAGTGGGTGAATCCCCAGGAGCTTACATGAGTAAGTGACTGGGGTGAGCACGCGCAGCAAACGCAGCTGCGGTTCGAAGTATGACGGGTATATACTGTTTTTATTTCGGGGAGTGTAGAACTCCCCGCCGTGCGAACAGGAACACTTTAATGACCCGTAGCCACTTTTTCGCCCACCTTTCCCGCCTCAAACTGATTAACCGTTGGCCGCTGATGCGCAATGTGCGCACTGAGAACGTCTCTGAACACAGCCTTCAGGTCGCGATGGTGGCGCATGCCCTGGCGATCATCAAAAACAAGAAGTTCAGCGGTAATCTCAACGCGGAGCGTATTGCGATGCTGGCGCTCTATCACGATGCCAGCGAAGTCTTAACCGGTGATTTACCGACGCCGGTGAAGTACTACAATGCACAAATTGCCCATGAATATAAGAAGATAGAGAAAATTGCGCAGCAAAAGTTGATTGATATGCTGCCGCCTGAATTGCAGGATGCCTATCGACCCTTGATTGATGAGCATTTGCACAGCGAAAGTGAGCAGGCAGTGGTGAAACAGGCGGATGCGCTTTGCGCCTATGTGAAATGCCTGGAAGAGTTATCGGCAGGTAATAACGAATTCTTGCTGGCAAAGGCGCGTCTGGAGAAAACCCTGTCGCAACGCCGCTCACCTGAGATGGATTACTTTGTGGAAGTCTTTATCCCTAGTTTCAGCCTGTCGCTGGATGAGATTTCCCAGGACACGCCGTTGTAAAGACGGGACTTCAGGATTGGCGATGACGCCGATTGAAGCTGCATAAGTGCTGGCGGTCCTCGCGCCGCTTACGCGGTGCCTTCACTTCATTCGACGTCCTGCGGACTCTCCTGGCATACTCATTCCATTCAGCGCTGCGGATTGCCCGCCCTTATGCAGCCCCAGTCGGCTTCTCGACTTATGTGCGTGTAGTAAAAAATTAAGCGTTGAGAGAAAGTGTAAAGGTGCCGTTTTCCGCCTGCGTCACCACCAGCGGTTCCAGGGTTTTTACCTGATAAGTGACTTCATGCAAGCGCGGTGCATCTGCTGGGGCATTTACCGCAACTACAGCGCTACCCGCTTCCAGACCGGCGATAATCCCTGCTGGCGCATCTTCAACCACCACGCATTCGCTGGCGGCCAGACCCAGGCGCTCAGCACCCAGCAAATAGGGCTCCGGATTGGGCTTGCCGTGTTTGATATTCTCCGCGGTAATAAACACTTCAGGCATCGGCAGCCCGGCTGCTTTATGTCGCGCATGCGCCACCGGAATCGAGCCCGATGTCACGATCGCCCAAGGAATATGCAGCTCATTTAAAGTTGCCAGCAGAGCTTTCGCCCCGGGGATAGCTTGAACCCCTTCGGTATCCTCCGCTTCCAGACGCTCAAGCCAGAGGAACTCGGCTTGAATCGCCTCTTCAAACTGGCCAGCCATAAAGTGGCGCAGTGAATTGATGGCGGGTTTGCCGTGTATGAAGTCCAGAACCTCTTCCGCTGCGATACCGTGGCGTTCGCCCCACAATGACCATGAGCGAATCACCACAGGTAATGAATCCACCAATGTACCGTCTAAATCAAACAGAAAACCTCTGTACTTCACACGCTGCTCCTTATTCAGGCATTGAGAATCTGCGCAATTTCATTCGCGCTAAGATGATACTGACGCGGACAAGTGTGCCACACTGCCAGCATACGTTGGTATTTTTCCCACATCGGGGTTTGCGCATTGAAGCCGTGCGTGCCGGAATCGAAATGGGTATAGCGCCCTTCTACATTCACCATAAAGCGCACGTAACCGAGATAGCGCGCTTCGGTTGCGGCATCAAAACCGAGAAACGCCAGGCGGCGCTCTTCGAGGGTATGAGGTTCTTTCAGGTTCGACCATGAGACATGCAGCGCGTGATGCATTTCCATGATGTCGATAAGCTGGCGGCAGGTTGCTTCGGTTAATTCGCCGAACTCTTTATCCAGTTCGCGCAGTTGCAGCCCGTAGCCGCGCTCAATAATGGTTTGATAACGACGATAGCGCTCGGCGTTATCCGGCTCCAGCATGGCCATCATTTTGTACTGATTGGAAAGGATGAGTCGCTGTGCGTGGGTCATTTCCATGGTTCTCTCCCGGGCTATTACGGCCGCTTAAGATTTAAACGATGTAGAAATGATTACACAAGGAAAGTGATGCGTGTGCGTTCACACCACTTTTCTTTGATTTAGACCGGGATCAAGCACACATTCTCTGCGGAAGCGCAGTGTTCATCGATCAAAGATCGTCCAGGAAAGTACGATCGAGTTGCTTAAAAGCGCGTTTGAGCACATCTGCCAATGCCTGATAGGTGGGCTTACCATCAACCGGTGCGATAGCCTGACCCGCTTCTTCCAGTTTGCTCCGCACTTCGTGGAACCAGTGCAGCAGCGTGGGGGGTAATGGTGTGACTGAGCGTTTACCCAACCACCACAACCCTTGCATCGGTAAACTGCAGGCAAAGAGCGCAGTCGCGATCGCCGGGCCGAGTTGGCCGCCCATGGCAATTTGCCACGTCAGGGTAAAAATCGCTAAAGGTGGCATAAAGCGAATGGCAAAACGGGTTGCCGTCACCACACGATTTTCAGGGAACATTGGCGCCAGGCGTTTGTCGGCTGGCCAGGTCTTCATGTAGTGCTGGCCGCGCTGAAATAAGCCGAACCAGCCTGGATTACTTGCATCATTCGCCATGATAGACCTCAACTAATTCTGTAATGTTTAAAATAAACTTATAACTACACAACTTTACGTGACACGCTTCAAAAATTTTTGTCTTTGCGGGTGACACCAGATATTCTGACGCCGATTTAGCAACATTACCGGAAGCTTCAGCTCAATTAAAGAGCGGTTTAGAGCCATGTTTCGCTAAGCGGATTTCAAAAATCTGCGTAAAATTACCAAAATTTTTTGCATGTCGGTCTCTTTTTGACTACCGCATGATGTTAATCATTAATCTACCAGCATTCATGGGCTACGCTGTTAGTCTGATTGCGTTATTTTTAGCCACTATTTAATCAATAGGTACTTCCATGTCGACGAAGTTAGTACTGGTTCTGAACTGCGGCAGCTCCTCTTTAAAGTTTGCCATCCTTAACCCTGCTACCGGTGACGAATATTTGTCAGGTCTGGCAGAGTGTTTCCATTTACCTGAAGCACGTATCAAGTGGAAACTGGAAGGCAGCAAACAGGAAGCTCCTCTGGGCGCAGGCGCGGCACATAGTGAAGCGCTGAACTTCATCGTTAAATCCATTCTGGCACAAAAACCGGAGCTTTCGGCACAAATCGCTGCAATCGGCCATCGTATTGTTCACGGCGGCGAGCAGTTGACTCAATCTGTCATCATCGACGAATCCGTGATTCAGGGCATTAAAGACGCCTCTTCTTTTGCCCCGCTGCATAACCCGGCGCATTTGATCGGCATCGACGAAGCCATGAAGAACTTCCCGCATCTGTCGGATAAGAATGTGGCGGTTTTTGATACAGCATTCCATCAGACAATGCCGGAAGAGTCCTATCTTTATGCACTGCCGTACAAACTGTACAAAGAGCACGGCGTCCGTCGCTATGGCGCACACGGCACCAGTCACTACTATGTGACCCAGGAAGCCGCAAAAATGCTCAACAAGCCGGTTAATGAGCTGAACATCATTACCTGCCACTTGGGCAACGGCGGTTCTGTTGCGGCGATCCGCAATGGTCAGTGCGTGGATACCTCAATGGGTTTGACCCCGCTGGAAGGCCTGGTGATGGGAACCCGCAGCGGCGATATCGATCCCGCTATCGTGTTCTTCTTGCATGACGCACTGGGCATGACCGTTGATGCAATCAACAAGTTGCTGACCAAAGAGTCTGGCCTGCTAGGTCTGACCGAAGTCACCAGCGATTGCCGCTATGTTGAAGACAACTACGCGACCAAAGAAGATGCCAAGCGTGCGATGGATGTGTTCTGCCACCGCCTGGCGAAATACATCGGTAGCTACACTTCACTGATGGAAGGCCGTCTGGATGCCGTGGTCTTCACCGGCGGTATTGGTGAAAATGCGGCGATGGTGCGTGAGCTGTCACTGGCGAAACTGGGCCTGTTGGGCTTCGAAGTGGATCACGAGCGCAATCTGGCGGCACGCTTCGGCAAGTCTGGCTTTATCAACAAAGAAGGCACTCGCCCGGCTGTGGTGATCCCAACCAACGAAGAGTTGGTCATCGCCCAAGACGCCGCGCGTCTCACTGCCTAACCACACTTCTCTCCGTCAGCCCAGGCTGACGGAGTTGTTTTAGCTCGTCTGCAACACCTGAGAGGTTTCTATAGTGTCACGTACAATCATGCTCATCCCCACCGGCACCAGCGTCGGCCTGACCAGCGTCAGCCTCGGCGTGATCCGTGCCATGGAGCGCAAAGGCGTCCGCCTGAGCGTGTTCAAGCCAATTGCCCAGCCACGTGCGGGCGGCGATGCGCCCGATCAGACCACCACCATCATCCGTAAAAACTCCGCCATTCCTGCCGCAGAACCGCTGCAGATGTCGCGCGTTGAGTCGCTGCTGGGTTCAAACCAGCAAGACGTGTTGATGGAAGAGATCATCGCTAATTACCATGCCAATGCTCAGGAT
Source organism: Type-D symbiont of Plautia stali (assembly GCF_001485335.1). Lineage (NCBI taxonomy): Bacteria > Pseudomonadati > Pseudomonadota > Gammaproteobacteria > Enterobacterales > Enterobacteriaceae > Type-D symbiont of Plautia stali. The sequence continues at coordinate 7,859 of NZ_BBOC01000006.1, forward strand.
GCTGAAGTGGTGCTGGTGGAAGGTTTAGTGCCGACGCGCAAGCACCAATTCGCTTCCGCGCTGAACTATGAAATCGCCAAAACCCTGAATGCTGAAATTGTCTTTGTCACCGCACTGGGTAACGATTCCCCTGCTCAGCTGAAAGAGCGTATTGAACTGACGCAAAGTAGCTTCGGCGGCAGCAAGAACAAAAATATCACCGGCGTGATCATCAATAAACTGAATGCGCCCGTGGATGAGCAAGGCCGTACCCGCCCTGACCTGTCTGAAATCTTTGATGACTCAACCAAAGCCAATATCGCCAATATCGATCCTAAGCAGCTGTTTGCCAACAGCCCGCTGCCGATTCTCGGCTGCGTGCCATGGAGCTTTGATCTGATTGCGACGCGCGCCATCGACATGTGCCGCCATCTGAATGCAGACATCATTAACGAAGGTGAGATCCAGACGCGTCGCGTGAAATCCGTGACCTTCTGTGCCCGTAGTATTCCGCACATGCTGGAGCATTTCCGTCCAGGCTCGCTGCTGGTGACCTCTGCTGACCGTCCTGATGTGCTGGTGGCGGCTTGCCTGGCCGCGATGAACGGCATTGAGATTGGTGCGGTGCTGCTGACCGGCGGTTACCAGATCGAAGCGCCGATCGCGCGCCTGTGCGAACGTGCCTTCCAGACTGGCCTGCCAGTGTTTATGGTGAAAACCAATACCTGGCAGACCTCCCTCAGCCTGCAGAGCTTCAATCTGGAAGTTCCGGCGGATGATACCCAACGCATTGAGAAAGTGCAGGAGTACGTCGCCAGCTACATTGATGCAGACTGGGTTGAATCACTGACGGCCACCTCTGAACGCAGTCGCCGCCTGTCACCACCGGCATTCCGTTATCAGCTCACCGAACTGGCGCGCAAAGCGGGCAAACGTATCGTGCTGCCAGAAGGCGACGAGCCGCGTACCGTGAAAGCGGCCGCGATTTGTGCCGAGCGCGGCATTGCCTCTTGTGTATTGTTGGGCAATCCGGATGAGATCCAGCGCGTTGCCGCTGCTCAGGGCGTTGTTTTGGGCCAAGGCATTGAGATTGTCGATCCTGAAGTGGTACGTGAAAACTATGTGCCGCGCCTGGTTGAGCTGCGTAAGAGCAAAGGCATGACCGAAGTGGTTGCGCAGGAGCAGCTGGAAGATAACGTGATGCTCGGCACCATGATGCTGGAGCGGGGTGAAGTGGACGGTTTGGTGTCTGGTGCGGTTCACACCACGGCCAACACCATTCGTCCGCCGTTGCAGTTGATCAAAACCGCACCGAACAGCTCGTTGGTCTCTTCCGTCTTCTTCATGCTGCTGCCAGAGCAGGTGCTGGTTTACGGCGACTGCGCCATCAACCCTGACCCGAATCCAGAGCAGCTGGCAGAGATCGCCATTCAGTCGGCCGACTCCGCCAAAGCCTTTGGCATCGATCCTCGTGTGGCAATGATCTCTTACTCCACCGGTAACTCAGGTGCAGGTAGCGACGTTGAGAAAGTACGTGAAGCCACGCGTATCGCTCAGGAAAAACGTCCTGACCTGGTGATTGATGGTCCACTGCAGTATGACGCCGCTATCATGGAAGACGTGGCCAAATCTAAAGCGCCAAACTCCGCGGTTGCGGGTCGTGCCACCGTGTTCATCTTCCCGGATCTGAACACCGGTAACACCACTTATAAAGCGGTACAACGTTCTGCAGACCTGATCTCCATCGGGCCGATGCTGCAAGGCATGCGTAAGCCAGTCAATGACCTGTCTCGTGGTGCCCTGGTGGATGATATTGTCTACACCATCGCGTTGACCGCGATTCAGTCTCAGCAGGCAGAAGGCTAAGGCTTTCTCCCCTGAGAAAAGCATAAAGGCGCCTCTCGGCGCCTTTATTTCATTCAGCTAAGCTCAGGACTGGCTACGCGTGGCATCGCTGTTGCGGCTCAGCCATAGCGATACAGCCTTCAGCGAATCATCGGTAAATTCATCACAGCGCGCGGTAATCTCTTCCGGCGTCATCCAAAACACCTCGTCCACCTCTTCTTCCTGCATGGCAAACGGGCCATGGGAAACGCAGCTGAACAAGCCACCCCAAACGCGGCAGTGTTGGTCTTCGAAGTAGAATTTACCGTGTTCGGCAAAGGGTACAGCGGCGATACCGAGCTCTTCTTCCGCTTCACGGCGCGCGGATTCCAGCAGGTCTTCACCACTCTGCACGACACCACCTGCGGTGGCATCCAGCATACCCGGCATGAAGTCTTTGATTTCCGTGCGACGCTGCACCAGAATTTTACCCATACCATCATGCACCACGATATAGGTCGCACGATGGCGCAGATTCTGCGCGCGCATCTGCGCACGGCTGGCCTGCGCAATGACCTCGTTCTCTTCACTAACGATATCAACCCACTCGATACCGTTATCTGCCGTTTGATCCACCATCCGTAACCCTTTCTGTTTTCGGCGTGCCCAGCACGCGCCTGTTTGCGATGCCTTATTAGAATGTGCGGTAAGGTAAAGCGTTCTTTTGGCCTCCGCAAGGCTCTTCGTGCTTAGCGCGATTTACCTGATTCGGACAACCATAGCTGGACGGATGCACGCTGCCACTGGAACTCGGCATAATGCTGCAATTTCACTGGCAGCATATCGCCATGTAACGCCAGACGGTTAATCATCACCGCCAGGTCGGTATCCGCAATAGACCACTCGCCAAACAGGTTTTGCTGCCCTTCCGGCAACAGACGCTGTACCGCGGCAATCAGCTTGCTCGCAGCCTGCTCTCCTGCCGCCGACAACGGCGCAAACCGTTCGCCCGCAAACAGTACCTCTGTGGGACGCTCGGCGCGCAGAGCCATAAGATCACTACGCAACCACGCCTGCACTTCACGCGCATGGGCACGCTTTTCGCGGTCACGCGGGTAAAGACGCTCAAATTCCGGCGCAGGAAAACGCTCTTCAAGATATTCCGCGATCGCCGAAGATTCATTGAGGACCAGGTCATCAATTTGTAGCGTAGGCACACGGCAGGTCAGCGACAGAGCACGATAGTCATCATCAAGCTGCGCATTCTGCGACAAATCCACTCGCTTTAAGGTGAAGGGGATGCCTTTCTCAGTGAGTGCGACATAAACCGACATCGCATAAGGGCTGAAAAAGGACGCATCGGTCCACAAGGTGATGGTGGGATAATTCATCGGATGCCTCAAATAAGCGTCAGGTGTGCTTCCTGTTTACCGATTTTTATCTGCTAAGGCAATGGTGCGCTGGTCGGATCTTTATCCTTAAAGCCATCACAAACTTTCCCTTTTTCTTCATTAGCGTAAGCCGGGTCACGCTACACCTGCGCTTCTCTTCTATGATCAATTCTGAGCAGAAAATAAATTACAAGGAGGCTCACAATGCACCTGCTTATTACCGGCGGCACCGGACTGATTGGTCGCCACCTGATTCCTCGCCTGCTATTGCTCGGACATCAGGTTAATGTTGTGACTCGTGATGTCGCCACAGCGCGCGAGAAACTTGATCCGCGCGTATCACTCTGGTCTGGCATCAACCAGCAATCCGACCTCAACGGCATTGATGGCGTTATTAACCTGGCGGGCGAACCTATCGCCGATAAACGCTGGACCGAACAACAAAAACAACGACTGTGTGAAAGCCGCTGGCAGATCACCGAACAGATTGTTTCGCTGATCCATGCCAGCAGCCATCCACCGCATTTTTTGATTTCCGGATCTGCCACTGGCTTTTACGGCGATACCGGCGATCTGGTGCTGACTGAAGACGATCCTGGGCACGATGAGTTCACTCATGCCCTGTGCGCCCGCTGGGAGCGCCTGGCCTTGAACGCGCAGAGTGAACAGACTCGCGTCTGTTTGTTGCGCACTGGGGTGGTACTGGCAGCAGAAGGCGGTGCGCTGGCAAAAATGAAGCTGCCTTTTAAGCTGGGCGTAGGCGGCCCGTTAGGCAGTGGCAAGCAGTATTTGCCGTGGATCCACATTGATGATCTGGTGAACGCCATCATCTGGTTGATTGACAATAATAACCTGAATGGGCCGTTTAATATGGTGGCACCCTATGCGGTGCGTAATGAGCAGTTCGCCGCGATCCTGGGCCACGTGATGCATCGCCCGGCGTTTATGCGCACACCCGCCAGCGCCATCAAACTGATGATGGGTGAATCGGCCGTGTTGGTGCTGGGTGGGCAACATGTGTTACCAAAACGGCTGGAGGAGTCGGGCTTTGGCTTCCGCTGGTACGATTTACAGGAAGCTTTACAGGATGTGGCGGGATGAAATGTCCCGGTGCGTAGCTCTACGCACCGGGTTTGCTTCAACTGCGTTGCTCCGCAACGCGTGACTTCACGACTTTCTCTTCACGGGTATGCCCCGGTTGCGGCACGCGAATGATGAAGGTCAACACGCCGGCAAACACATACAGCGCGGTGTAGGCCCACACTACCCCCACAATATCGAAGAACGGCAGCATCACTGACGCGATGGCGGGTGCGACAAAATTACTCAGGCCCGCAGACAGGTTGTAAATCGACACCGCCGCACCTTTATGATGGGGTTCCAGCGTGGGGAACACCGCCGTCATGGGCACAAACGCCGCCACAAAAATGCCCAACATCACCGCAGGGATCAGCGCCACCCAGAAGTTATGCCCGACATACAGCGGCAGGTAGTAGAACATCAAACTGGAGATGGCCATACCGAGGCAGCCAAACCAGCGCACCTGACGGATCCAGCCCAATTTCTCGCCGGTAATGCCCCAGAAGATGTTGGTGAAGATGGTGACAAAGAAGAACACCGCCCAGATCTGCAGCCACTCAGAGATGGTGAAGCCGAGACGATCGACAAACAGCAACGGCATGATGATGGCAAAACCAAACAGTGAAAGCGTGTTGATGATGCGGATCAGGCAAGCGTAGAACACATGCTGATTGGTGAACAGAATGGTCACCGCACGCGACATCTCCGTCATTTTGTCACGCATCGGCAGGTTGACACGGGAGCGATCCACCGGCACATTGCGCAGACTAAAGTACGCCAGCACGCCGCCGCAGGCCACCCAGATGATCGCCAACCATAACGTTCCCGTTTCACCCAGCATCGGAATAGTCAGACTTGGCAGATAACTGCCCACCACGCCAATACCCACGGAATACATCGCCCAGAACCAGCCCGTGGCGGCAGCCAGTTTCTCACGCGGTAAGACCTGCACCAGCATCATCATAAACGAGTAGATAAACAGCGGATAAGCCAGCCCACGAATGCCGTAGAACAGCACCATCAAGGGATAGTTGCGCAGGCCGAGACCCAGCGTCATAAACAACGCATGCATCACGATCCACAGCACAAAACCGATCATCATCGCGCGCTGTGGGGTGATCAATTCGGCCACCACACCAGAGGCCCAGGCCGCCAGCGCGGCCGCCAGGCCGTAGAAAGTAAACACCAGCGCAGACTGCGCAGGCGAGAAGCCCATATCGGTAATATGGCGCGACAGGAACGCCATTTCGAAGCCATCACCCGCCATGAAAATCGCGATAGCGAGGAAGCCCCAAAACATCTTCTTCGGTAAGCCAAACCAGTATTCGTTCGATTGCATCACCATCATCCTCTGTTCGTTATGCAGGCAGCAACTGGCGCACCCATTGCTGTTGAATGTAGAGTTCGCGGAACGCACGCAGCCGCTGTTGCAGCACTCCAGCTTGCGCCGTATCGGGCTGATAACGCGCCTGCACAGCCGGTTTCAGGCACACCTCTTGTTCACTTCCGCCATCCGCCAGCCACGCCAGACGCGCGGCCCCCAGCGCGCCCGAGGCACTGGCTGGATGGGTCACTATCGGCAGTTGCAGCACATCGGCAATCAGCTGCGCCCACAACGTGCTGCGCGCACCACCGCCGGTCAGGCTGCATTGTTGAATCTGATGCTGGGCATCACCCAACACGGCGAGACCATCCGCCAGTCCAAACGCCACGCCTTCAATCACGGCATAACCTAATAGGGCACGAGGGGTTTCGTGGCGCAGATTAAAGAAGGAACCCGATGCATCGGGATCGTTGTGCGGAGTCCGCTCACCGGAAAGGTAAGGCAGAAAAAGCGGTGCCTGACGTCGCTGTTCAGCCGTGAGCTGTGCCATCTCCTCCATTAACTGACTTTCGCTGACCGCCAGTAGATTACACAGCCAGCGCAGGCAACTGGCTGCACTGAGCATCACGCTCATCTGATGCCAGCGTCCCGGCAGCGCATGGCAGAAAGCATGCACGCCGGATTGGGGATCGGCCTGTAAACGGTCATTCACCACGAAAATCACACCGGAGGTGCCCAACGAAATAAAAGCATCGCCGGGATTAACCGCCCCGACACCCACCGCGGATGCGGCATTGTCGCCACCACCGCCCGCCACCGTCACCGACGTGGACAAGCCCCACTCACTCGCCAACGCCGGTTTCAGACTGCCGCTGACGGCGCTGCCTTCCACCAGTTCTGGCATCTGTGCACGCGTCAGGCCGGTGATCGCCAGCAGTTCATCAGACCAGTCACGCTGCGCCACATCGAGCCACAGCGTGCCGGCGGCATCGGAAGGTTCACTGACAAAATGTCCGGTGAGACGCCAGCGCAGGTAATCCTTCGGCAACAACACCTTATCGATACGGCTAAAGATCTCTGGCTCCTGCTCTGCCACCCAGCGCAATTTTGGCGCGGTGAAACCCGGCATGATCATATTGCCGCTGATCGCCATCATCTGCGGATAGCACTTGCTTAGCACTTCACACTGCGCGGCACTGCGCGTGTCGTTCCACAAGATGCACGGACGCAGCACCTTGCCGTCAGCATCCAGCAGCACCGCACCATGCATCTGGCCCGATAAGCCGATGGCGCGCACCGCTGACCATGCCGCCGGTGACTGCTGCCGTAAACCGGCCAGCACGTCGGTGCAAGCTTGCCACCAGCGTTCGGGATCTTGTTCTGCCCAATGAGGATGCGGGCGTTGCACACTCAAGGTTGCATGCTGTGATGCCACGATCTCACCCTGCGTGTTGATGATCAGAGCCTTGAGTTCAGAGGTGCCAATATCGATACCGAGATACATAGTGCGCCCCTTACACCGCTGCCAGTTCGGGCTGTTTCAGCCACTGCTGCAACCCTTCGACACGGCGAGCAACCAGCGCGTGAAACGCCTTATCGTTGGCCAGCTCCGCAAACAGCGCGCTATCACTGAGGAAAGTCTGTAACGGTTCGCTGCTGGCGAACTGTTGACGCAGCGCATCAGCCTGAAGCGCACCGTCTTGATAGGTGTACGGCAAATCCTCATTGGCCCAGCGCTGCATAAACAGGAAGAACAGTGCTGGAATGGCTGCCGTTGCCGTGGGTTGCACACCACGCTGGTAGCACTCGCGCAGCGTCGGCGTCACCATGCCAGGAATCTTCGATAAGCCATCAGCGCCGACACGCTGATTGGTGTCTTTGATATAGGGATTGCTAAAGCGAGCCAGCACCACATCGCGGTAATCGGCCAGATCCAGAGGGCTGGGTGACAGTGAAGGGATCACATCCTGGGTCACATAGTCGTGTGCCAGTTGGTAGATCGCCGGATGGCGCGTGCTGTCATCGATATAGTTGAGACCGATCAGCGTGCCTGCCCAGGCAATCGCCGCATGGGTGGCATTGAGGATGCGGATTTTTGCCTCTTCCCAAGGCAGTACCGACTTCACCAGCTCCACACCGACGTTTTCGAGCGCCGGGCGACCCGCAATAAAGTCATCCTCGATCACCCACTGAATAAAGGATTCTGCCATCACTGCCGCACCATCCTGCTTACCGGTGGCGGCTTTTACTCGCTCCGCCACATCGGGTGTTGGGCGGGGTGTGATACGGTCCACCATAGTGTTCGGCGAAGTGGTGTGTGTACGCACCCATTCTGCCAGTGCGCTGTCGCCCTTGGCGGTCAGAAAGGCAAGGAACCCCTCACGGAAGCGTTCACCGTTGTGACGTAAATTGTCGCAGTTGAGCAGCGTCACTGCGGCACCGCCCTGCGCCACCCGCTGCGTCAGGATGCGGCTAAGTGCGCCATAAATCGTCCGAATATCGCCGCCGAGATCGGCCTGCACATCCGGCTGACTGAGATCCAGCTGGTGCTCTGGCGTCAGGTAATAGCCCGCTTCGGTCACGGTGAAACCAATCACGCGCGTTTCAGGCTGAGCGCCCTGCTGCACCAGCGCACTGATTTCGCTATCCCACGGCAGGATTTTGCGCAAAGAGGTGATGGTTTCATAAGCCCGTTCCCCTTCCGGCGTTACGGTTTCGAGTACGTACTCTCCTTGCTGTGCTGCAAGCTGGTTCAACAGCGGCACTGCATCATTGCGAATGTTACCTAGTGCAATGCTCCAACTGTCATCCCCCTGCTCACGCAGTTTGTGCAGATACCACGCCTGATGTGCCCGATGAAATGATCCCGCGCCGATGTGCATCCACACTGATTGATTGGTCATAATCGCCTCAATTAAACATTTGCCACAAGAAAGGGCATTTGCCCGATGTCGCGTAGCATAGGCTGCCATCCGACGATCGATCTGCGAAGCGCATCACAATTAATACTTTTGCTCTTTTTTAGGGCTTTTGCTCAGTTAGTGCTTTTCGTCAAACACGCGCTAAGATGACGCATCAGTTTTAACGGAACCACGTAATGAGCAGAGAAGAGAAAAAACAGGAGCTTGCCGCACGTGCCGCGTGGATGTATTACGTGGCGGGCGTGACGCAACAGGAGATAGCTCAGGCATTAGGCATCTCCCGCCAGGTGGCGCAGCGCCTGGTGTCCAGTGCGCGTGAGATGGGAATGGTGAGCGTGAAAATTGATCATCCTGTTACGCACTGTCTGCAACTGGCGTGTGAGGTGCAGGAGAAGTTTGCGCTGGATTTATGCCGGGTGGTGCCATCGGCGAACTTAAATGATGACGCCATTCAGCAGATGCTGGCCGTTGAAGGTGCGGCGGTGATGTCGCAGTTTATCAATGAGGAAGCGCCACAGGTGTTCGGTATTGGTTCTGGTAAAACCCTGCGCTCAATGATTGATGCGCTGCCATGGGTGGATCGCCCACAACATCAGTGCGTTTCCATGATTGGTGCGATCGCGCGCGATGATTCCGGCACACGTTACGACGTGCCGTTGAAGATGGCCGAGAAAATGCAGGGCAAATACTTTTTCATTCCTGCACCGCTGTACGCAGACACGCCGCAAGACAAGGCGATGTGGGTTCAGCATCAGGTGTATCAGCGCGTCACCGATCGTGCCTTGCAAGCAGATGTGGCGTTTGTCGGCATCGGTGAAGTGATGCCCGGTTGTCCGTTAAATGCCGAAGGATTTATCACCGATACTCAGGTTGAGGCACTCAATGCGCGTGGAGTGGTAGGCGAGATGCTGGGGCATTTTTTCAACCAACAGGGTGAGCGCGTATGGGGAGAAACCGATGAGTTGCTCACCAGCGTCCTGCTTGAGAGTCAGACCGAGCGCAAAATTATCGGCTTCTCTGGCAGCGAGCGTAAGTACCCGGCGATTCGTGCTGCGTTACAGGGTGGCTGGGTGTCGGGGTTGGTGACGGATGAAGATACAGCACTGAAGCTGCTGCGGGAGTAACGGGTGCCGCCATCGACCAAGTGCGCATAAATGCGTACTACGGGGTTGTAGCGGCGCGATTTATCACGCCGGTTTTCATGCCGGCACATCTGCCAGGTGCGCATAAATGCGCACCCTACGGGGCTGTAGGGTCGCCATTTATGGCGACCTGGGCAGCATTATTTCAACGATCCCTTCAGGAATTGCTGTAAACGTGGGCTTTTCGGGTTACCAAACAGTTCATCTGGCGAGCCCTGCTCTTCAATCTTGCCCTGATGCAGGAAAATCACATGATTGGAGACATGGCGCGCAAACTCCATTTCGTGCGTCACCACCACCATGGTTTTCCCCTCTTCGGCCAACTTCTGCATGATACGCAGAACCTCGCCCACTAACTCAGGATCAAGCGCAGAGGTCGGTTCATCAAACAGCAGCACCTCAGGTTCCATCGCCAGCGCACGAGCAATGGAGACACGCTGCTGCTGACCACCGGAAAGATGCACCGGATATTTGGCGCGCGCACGTTCGTCGATGCCCACTTTATCCAGATATTTAATCGCCCGCTCACGCGCTTCCGCTTTGCTCAGTCCCAGTACCTGAATAGGCGCTTCGGTGACGTTATCCAGCACCGTCATGTGGCTCCACAAATTGAAGTGCTGGAACACCATGGTCAGACGGGTACGCAGTGAGCGCAGTTGCTCTTTGTTAGAGACCTTCAACTGGCCATCGGTGTCGCGCACCAGGTTGATCTGCTCATTGTTCACCGCAATGGTGCCTTCGCTCGGTTTCTCAAGGAAGTTAATGCAGCGTAAGAAGGTACTTTTCCCGGAACCGGACGAACCAATGATGCTGATCACATCGCCAGCATTGGCCTGCAGTGATACACCTTTCAGAACTTCGTGTTCACCGTAACGTTTGTGCAGTTCGGTCACGCTTAATTTGTTGTCAGCCATAGTGATACTCAATGCGATGAAGAAGGTTTCACGTGCGCCAGGAAGCGGCGTTCTGCTTTGCGGAACAGGCTAATCAGCACGTAAGAGATAATCAGATACAGCACCGCAGCGATGCCAAACGCGGTAAACGGCTGGTACGTTGCCGAGTTAATATCACGCGCGATTTTCAGCAGATCCGGCACCGTGGCGGTAAATGCCAGTGCGGTGGAGTGCAGCATCAGGATCACTTCGTTACTGTAAGCCGGCAGTGCGGTACGCAGTGCCGACGGCAGGATAATGCAACGGTACATTTTGAACGGTGAAAAGCCATAAGCACGGGCGGCTTCGATTTCACCGTGCGGCACAGCGCGAATCGCACCGGCAAAAATTTCAGTGGTGTAGGCACAGGTGTTTAAGGTAAAGGCCAGCAGCGTACAGTTCAGACCGCTACGGAAAAAGGCGTTGAGTAACTCCGAACCTTTGACCACTTCCAGCGTGTACATGCCGGAATAGAACACCAGTAACTGTACGTAGAGCGGTGTACCGCGGAAAACATAGGTGAACAGCCAGACAGGTGTCGAAATAAAGCGGTTCGGTGACACACGGGCAATCGCCAGCAGCACCGCCATGGAACCCCCGATCACCACGGAGAGAATCAGCAACCACAGGGTAATGGCGACGCCAGTAAAACGGTAACCATCGGTCCAGAGCAGCTGTTTCCAATACTCTTGAATAATATCGATCATAGCTCTGCCCTTTTCACACCCACCGTGTAGCGACGTTCGAGCCACCACAGCACGCCGTTCGACAGCGTGGTAAACACCAGATAAATCCCCCCCGCGACAATCGCGAAGTAGAACGGCTGCCAGGTACTTTTCCCTGCCAGCTGCGTGGCTTTCACCACGTCTTCCAGCCCCAGCAGCGAAACCAGCGCCGTGGCTTTAAGGATAACTTGCCAGTTATTGCCAATACCCGGCAGCGCGAAACGCATCATCGCCGGGAACAGAATGCGGCGGAAGGTTTGCGAACCGGTGAAACCGAAGGCGGTTGCCGCTTCGATCTGCCCTTTAGGCACGGCGAGAAATGCACCACGGAAGGTTTCGGTGAAGTAAGCGCCGTAAATAAAGCCCAGCGTGATGATACCGGCCACCATCGGGTCAATATCAAACTGATCCATACCTAACGCATCGGTCAGGGTGTTCAATGCGATTTGCAGTCCGTAGAAGATCAGCAGCATCAACACCAGGTCGGGCACCCCACGAATTAACGTGGTGTAGCCTTCGAAAATCATCGCCAGCAGGCGATTACGGGAGAGTTTGGCGCCAGCGCCAATCAAGCCGAGCACTACAGCCAGCACCACCGAGCTGAGTGCCAGCTCAAGGGTCACCAGGGTGCCTTTGAGGATTACTTCAGAATAGCCATACAGCATGGGTTCGATCCTGTCGTGAAGGAAAATAACAAACGCTGCCCAACTAACGGACAGTCCTGACCAGGATGTGAATCACAGGGTAGATGGCGGCAAGCGTATGAACCCCGGGAGTTTACATAAGTAAGCGCCCGGAGTGAATAGTTATGACCAACCCTGCTGTAAATCAATCATCAAGGTCAGAAAACAGGACAATTAATCGCCGTATACGTTGAAATCAAAGTACTTCTTAGCAATTTTGTCGTAGGTACCATCTTTACGCATGGCATCAAACGCTTTATCGATAGCGGCTTTCAAATCGGCATCATCTTTGCGCAGGCCCATACCGGTACCAACACCGAAGATTTTGTCATCTTTCACCGCTGGACCGGCAAACGCATAATCCTTACCGACAGGCTGTTTCAGGAAGCCTTCGCTCGCCTGCACTTCGTCCTGGAAAGCCGCATCAATACGACCCGCATTTAGATCCTGATACACCAGATCCTGGTTCGCGTAAGGAGTGACGGTGACGCCTTTTGGACGCCAGTTTTCATTGGCGTAGGTTTCCTGAGTGGTGCCCTGCAGCAGGCCAATGTTTTTGCCCTTCAAGGATTCAATGGTCGGTTGTAAATCTGACCCTTTTTTCGCGACTAAACGCGCGTTAGCTGCATACAGTTTTTCTGAGAAGGCGATCTCTTCCTGACGTTTCTCCGTGATAGAGAGAGAGGAGATGATGGCGTCAATTTTCTTCGCTTTCAGCGAAGGGATCAGCGCATCGAAATCACTTTCAACGTAATTGCATTTGGTATGGATACGCTTACAAATTTCGTTCGCCAGATCGATGTCAAAACCCACTAACTGGCCTTGCGCATTTTTGGATTCAAATGGCGGGTAAGTCGGGTCAGTCCCGATACGCAGCGTCTTCGGTACTGCAGCGAACACGCTCGCAGCGCTGGTCATTGCCAGCAGCAGGGAAAGAGCCAGAACTCGCTTTTTCATAGGTAACCCTCAAGTAAGTGCTTATTGTTATATGGTGCGTGATGTGTGTTTGCGCTGAATGATTTGCAGGTTTCATGCCAGTTATGCAAAACGGCGAAAGCCTGCTCAGGCGCACTAAATACCGCGCCTTTTAGCAGCGCAAGCACCTAGTTTGTGAGGGAAATATAACAGCGGCGTGAGGAAGAAAAAGCGACATTGTTAACTTTTGGTGCACAAGATGCACGAAGAGTGATCGGGCACGCGAATTTGCACACGCTTAGTGCAATATTGCACCATTATGCGCCATGCCAGCGGGTAAACAGGTCTTCAGGAAGCTCAATATCGAACTGATCGATAACGCGGTTGACCGTTTGATCAATCAGATCTTCAATGCGCTGCGGGCGATGATAGAAGGCAGGAACCGGAGGCATGATCATCGCCCCCATCTCGGCGGCGGTGGTCATCATGCGCAAATGGCCAAGGTGAAGCGGGGTTTCACGCACGCACAGGACTAGTTTTCGTTGCTCTTTGAGCACCACATCCGCTGCTCGCGTCAGCAGACTGTCGCTGTAGCTGTGCACAATGCCTGACAGCGTTTTCATTGAACAAGGCAGAATCGCCATGCCCAACGTCTTGAACGATCCCGAAGAGATGCTGGCGGCAATATCACGCACATCATGCACTACGTCGGCCAGTGACTGAACATCACGCAGGCTGTAGTCAGTTTCCAGCGTCAGCGTTTGTCGTGCAGCAGGGCTCAGCACCAAATGGGTTTCCACATCGGCCACCGGTTGCAGCACCTGCAACAGTCGTACGCCGTAGATCGCGCCGCTGGCGCCGGAAATTCCAATGATGAGTCGTTTCATATTTCAGCCTTGCTATTCAGATTGCGGCAATGATAGCCGCTACCTGAACAAAAATACAAAAACAAACAGGGCGGGATTGCGCCCGCCCTGTTTTATGTGTGCACTCCGAAGATATTAACCTTCGTTATGCAACTCCAACCCTTCCACTTCATTCTGGCGCTGAATCGCTTTCGCATCATCATTACGCAGTGACTGCAGGTACTCAAGGTACTGCTGGTCAACGTCTTTGGTCACATAGACGCCGTTGAACACCGAGCACTCAAACTGAGCAATATCCGGGTTCTCTTCGCGCACGGCTTCGATAAGATCATCCAGGTCCTGGAAAATCAATGCATCAGCTTTGATCAGCTGGCGAATCTCTTCCACTTCACGACCGTGAGCGATCAGTTCCGTGGCGCTCGGCATATCGATGCCGTACACGTTCGGGAAACGAATTTCCGGTGCCGCTGACGCAAGGTAAACGCGTTTTGCGCCCGCTTCACGTGCCATCTCAATGATCTGCTCTGAGGTGGTGCCACGGACAATTGAGTCATCGATCAACAGCACGTTCTTATCACGGAATTCTGCACGGTTGGCGTTCAACTTACGGCGAATCGCGCTGCGGCGCTGATGCTGACCAGGCATAATGAAGGTGCGGCCAACGTAGCGGTTTTTCACAAAGCCCTGACGATAAGGTTTATCGAGGATGCGAGCGATTTCCAGCGCAGCATCGGTCGAGGTTTCCGGAATCGGGATCACCACATCGATATCCAGGTCTTCCCACTCGCGAGCAATTTTCTCGCCCAGTTTGGTGCCCATGCGCACGCGCGCGCTATAGACAGAAACCTTATCCAGGAACGAGTCTGGACGAGCAAAATAAACGTATTCGAACAGGCACGGATTGGTTTTCGGATTCTCAGCACACTGACGTGTAGAGAGCTGACCTTGTTCGGTGATGTACACCGCTTCGCCCGGTGCCACATCGCGAATGAACTCAAAGCCCAGGGTATCCAGCGCGACACTTTCAGAGGCCACCATATACTCGGTGCGGCCATCTTCAATCACACGTTTGCCCAGTACCAGTGGACGAATACCGTTTGGATCGCGGAACGCGACCATACCGTGCCCGATGATCATCGAAACCACTGCGTAAGCGCCGCGCACATGCTGATGCACCGCCGCCACCGCAGCAAAAATGTTGTCAGCTTCCAGCGGGTAATGCTGAAAACGGTCCAGCTCCTGCGCAAAGATATTCAGCAGGATTTCAGAATCAGAGGTGGTGTTAACGTGACGGCGACCCACTTCGAACAGGTGTTTACGCAGCTCGTGCGCATTGGTGAGGTTACCGTTGTGCGCCAGCGTAATACCATAAGGGGAGTTGACATAGAATGGCTGTGCTTCTGAAGCACTGGAGCTGCCCGCCGTTGGGTAGCGAACGTGACCAATCCCGATGTTACCCTGCAAACGCTGCATGTGGCGTGCTTCGAAAACATCGCTCACCAAGCCGTTTGCTTTACGCAGACGAAAACAGTTAAGCGCATCGATGGTACAAATGCCGGCGGCATCTTGCCCGCGGTGCTGCAGCACCGTTAACGCGTCATAGATCGACTGGTTTACTGGCATAAAACCGGTGATACCAACAATACCGCACATGTTGTCATTTCCTCATTGGCCGCACTCCCGGTGGCGTTACCGGGGTATAAAACTGGACGTGCTTTTCAGGTAATCGAAAAACCACCTGATGATGTAACTGAACTGGGGAATGAGTTGCGACTGTTGCCAGTCCGGGCTTTTAGAAAAGCCGGTGAATGTATCGAGGAAGAAGAGCATAGCGGAAACAATCAGCACGCCACGCAACGCCCCGAAACAGACCCCCAACACCCTGTCGGTTCCCGACAAGCCAGTTTTTTCCACCAGCGAGCCGATCACATAGTTCACTATGGCACCCACAATCAGGGTGGCAACGAATAACACCGCGATAGCGATGCCGTTGCGAACCAGTTCGTCGTCAAAACCTGTAAACCAGACTGCAAGGTAGGTGTAGTAATGACTGGCGACAAAAAACGCGCATCCCCAGGTAACGAGAGATAAGGCTTCACGGACAAACCCACGAATCAGGCTGACCAGAGCCGAAAAACCAACTACCGCAATAATGACGTAATCAATCCAGATCATGAACTCTTCCAGCCCAGTGCTTATGCACCCCTGCATCCAGTTCGGGGCGCATTCTAACAGAAAAAGAAAACGTTTGCGTAGGGTTTTCCGGTTCTGCATCCATAAAAAAGGCGATGAAAAAAACTTTCTTCGCCCTGAGTATTATCAGCGATTCAACCTACTGATATTAATTAATTTTTTCATGCCATTTTAACAAACCGCGAATGCTTTACCGCGCCTTTTACTGCTATCGGCGCGGCTTATCAAGCCATTAACGCGTACCGTAGGGTTTAATCACACCACCGAGGCCCGAAATGCTTTGTAGCTCGCTCAGTGAACTTTGCAGCTTCGCTTTTGACGCATCCGGTCCCACGTAAATTCGGGTGATTTGTCCCTGCACTGGCGTTGAAGGCACGGTAAAGGCGCGATAGCCCGAGAGACGCAGCTGCGCCACGATCTCGCTCACCTTAGCCGCATTCTTCAGCGCGCCGAGTTGCACCACATACGCCTGGCCTGCAGGCGCCGCTTCCGGCTCACTCTGCTTCGGCGTTTCAACCGCTTTCGGCTGCTCAACCGGTTTCGGTTGCTCTACCGGTTTCGGTTTTACCTGCTCGACAGGTTTTGGCTTCGGCTGTTCTACTGGCTTCGGCTTGGGTTGTTCAATCGGTTTGGGCTTCGGTTGCTCAACCGGCTTCACCTGCTGATGCACCGGCGGTGGCGTCACCAGCGTCGGCTCACTGTTCTGCGCAGGCTGCGCACTGCCGTTGCTGGCATTACCCGTGGCTTTCGCATTATCCGGATTCTGTGCGGCACTGGCGCCTTCTGGCGGTTGCGCAGGCAACGGTTGCGTGACCGGCGGTACCATTTCGCTGTCTTGCTGATCGTCAGGTTTGGGCACCAGCGGGATCGCCGCAAACTCTTCCTTATAGTGTTTTTCTTGCCGTCCAACAGGCCCGGCAACACAATGACGCCAATCGCGACCAGAATAACGGTCCCGACTAAGCGATTTTGAAACTTACTTGCCACTGCCGTTCTCCGCTGCCATCGATTCCATAACCTGTGCGACGGTGTGGAAAGATCCACACACCAGAATCACATCCTCAGGCGCTGCTTGCAGGCGCGCTGCTTGCCATGCCGCATCCACATGCGTGAACGCTTTACCTGCATCAAGATGCGCAATCAACTCATCGGCTGTTGCACCGCGTGGACCATCAAGTGGCGCGCAGTACCAGCTGTCCACCTGTGGCGACAATGCCGCCAGGGTGCCAGCGATATCTTTGTCGTGCAGCATGCCGACCACCGCCAGGACTTTCCCGCGCTTTGGCAGTTCAGCCAACCGTGAAGCCAAATAATAAGCGGCATGTGGATTGTGCGCCACATCGAGGATCACGCGTGGTGATTCGCTCACGGTCTGGAAGCGGCCCGGCAAAATCGCCAATGGCAGATGTTCGCGGATCACTGCCTCACTGGCATTCAGGCCAGAGGCGCGTAACGCCGTCAGTGCCGTTGCCGCGTTGGGCAGCGGTACCTGTGGCAATGGCAGGTCGCGCAACTCACCGTGCGCATCCTGCAGCGTCCAGCTGTTTTCCTGTTTTTGCCACTGCCAGTCGCGATTGATTTGCAGCAGCTGCGCGCCCTTCTCTGCGGCCACCTCCGCAATGGTGTGCGGCATATCAGGTTCACCCACTACCGCAGGCTTACCGGCGCGGAACACGCCGGCCTTTTCACGTCCGATACTTTCGCGATCCGGCCCCAGCCAGTCCGTGTGATCCAGGGCAATACTGGTGATAACCGCAACATCAGCATCGACAATATTGGTGGCATCCAGACGACCCCCCAGCCCGACCTCCAGAATCACCACATCGAGATTGGCATCGCGAAACAGATTGAGTGCCGACAGCGTACCAAATTCGAAATAGGTCAGCGAAGTGTCACCGCGCCCGGCTTCGATGCTGGCGAAACTGGCGCTGTGCAGCGCTTCATCCAGCTCAGCGCCCTGCACACGTACACGCTCGGTGTAGCGCACCAGATGCGGCGAACTGTAAACACCCACACGGTATCCCGCGGCCATCAACAAGGTTTCCAGCGTACGACAGGTGGTGCCTTTGCCGTTAGTGCCGGCGACGGTGAAGATAAACGGAGCGGGTTTGAGTAAATCGAGGCGTGCAGCAACGCGTTGAATACGGTCCAGGCCCAGTTCGATGGCCTGCGAATGAAGATGTTCTAGATAATGAAGCCACGTGGCCAAAGGCGACGTGGCTTGGGGAAGAGTCTTGTCCATGTGTCCCGTTAACTGATTGACGGTGCATTGGTGAAAAGGCGCATAAATGCGCCTTTTCGTTGCCTGATCAGGCCTCGTTGCTCTCCGGCTCAGCCGTCGTTGGCTGATCACCATCCTGCAGCGGCGCTGGCAGGTTCATCATTTTCGCCAGCAGGCTTGCCAGCTTAAAGCGCATTTCCGGACGACGGATGATCATGTCGATCGCGCCTTTCTCAATCAGGAACTCACTGCGCTGGAAGCCCGGCGGCAGTTTTTCGCGCACGGTCTGCTCAATGACGCGTGGCCCCGCAAAGCCGATCAGGGCTTTCGGTTCTGCGACGTTCAGATCGCCTAACATCGCGAAGCTGGCTGAAACACCGCCCATGGTTGGGTCAGTCAGCACGGAGATGTACGGCAAGCCGCGCTCCTGCATTTTCGCCAAGGCTGCGCTGGTTTTCGCCATCTGCATCAGCGACTGTAACGCTTCCTGCATACGCGCACCGCCACTGGCTGAGAAGCAAATCAGTGGGCAGTTATCTTCCAGTGCTTGTTCAACGCCACGCACAAAGCGCGCGCCAACCACAGAACCCATCGAGCCGCCCATAAAGGAGAACTCGAAAGCTACAGCCACCACCGGCATACCATGCAGTGTGCCTTTCATGGTGATCAATGCATCTTTTTCACCGGTATCTTTCTGCGCGGCAACCAGACGATCTTTGTACTTCTTAGAATCGCGGAACTTCAGCAGATCCTTCGGTTCCAGCTCGCTGCCTAACTCAACCAGAGAACCTTCGTCCAGCATGCTGTGCAAACGCTCACGGGCGTGCATACGCATGTGGTGGTCGCACTTCGGGCAGACCTCAAGGTTACGCTCCAGCTCGGCGCGGTACAGCACCTGGCCGCAGCTATCGCATTTGGTCCAGACCCCTTCCGGGATACTGGCTTTGCGCGTTGGCGTGGTGGTGCTTTTATTCAGTATGCGTTCAATCCAGCTCATTGATGACCTTTCTGTTTAATGCTGACCTGGTCCAGTCTTCTTGTGGCTGCCGAAATCACCTTCAGCAGGCCGTAAATGTCGCTCATTAAACCACAACCCGTTCTCGCTGTGGACAAAAATCTGGTAACAGGCTTACTGTGGCTTCTGCTGACGCGCCTGACGGCGATGGCGCCATACTTCAATCACGCCTGGCAGTATTGAGACCACAATAATGCCCACAATCAGCAGCTTCAGGTTCTCTTGCACCACCGGCAAGTCGCCAAACAGGTAACCGGCGTAGGAGAAGAGCAGTACCCATAGCAGCGCACCCGTTACGTTGAAGAGCGCGAAGTGGCGATAAGACATGTGTCCCATCCCTGCCACAAAGGGGGCAAAGGTTCGCACGATTGGTACAAAGCGCGCAAGTATAATGGTTTTGCCACCGTGGCGATCGTAGAACGCGTGGGTTTTATCCAGGTAGCTACGACGGAAAATTTTTGAGTTCGGGTTACTGAACAGCTTCTCACCGAACAACCGACCAATAGTGTAGTTCACCGCATCGCCGAGGATGGCGGCGATCACCAGTAGCGTCACCATTAAATGCACATTGAGATCGTTGCCCGGCAGTGCGGCCAAGGCACCGGCCACAAACAGCAGGGAATCCCCTGGCAGGAAAGGCGTGACCACTAAACCGGTTTCACAGAACAGAATCAGGAACAGAATGGCGTAAATCCAGATGCCGTACTGCGCCACGAGTTCGGCTAAATGCACATCAATATGCAGAATAAAATCAATAACGAAGTGGATAAACTCCATACGGCTCCCCTACATCCTTCAATTAACAGTTAATCCGCGAGGAACAAGGGTCCCAGCGCAGGCTGAGGTAACGCAAAATGGGATGGATAATCCACCGCCACCAAATACAACCCTTCTGCTTTAGCGGTTGCTGCCGCCAGAGTGCGATCTTTTGCTGCCAGCAACTCAGCCATCCAATTCTCAGGCTTGTTGCCACAACCAATTTCCATCAGGCTGCCGACGATATTGCGCACCATGTGATGCACAAAGGCGTTGGCTTTGATATCAACAATCACATACGGCCCCTGACGCGTGACGTTGAGGTGCATCACATTGCGCCACGGTGTGCGTGACTGGCACTGCACGGCACGGAACGAGGTGAAATCGTTCTCGCCGATCAAACACTGCCCTGCACGCTGCATTTTTTCCGCATCCAGCGGATGATAAAAATGGGTGATACCGTTACCCAGAATCGCAGGGCGCAGCCGCTGGTTGAAAATCACGTAGCGATAGCGACGCGCAGTGGCACTGAAACGCGCGTGGAACTCATCGGGCACTTCTTTGACCCAGCGCACCGCAATGTCATCCGGCAAATTGGCGTTGGCGCCCAGCGTCCAGGCACCGTCAGCACGCTGTGAGGTGGTTTCAAAATGCACCACCTGCCCGGTCCCGTGCACACCCGCATCGGTGCGTCCGGCGCAGAACACCACCACCGGATGATTCGCCACTTTCGACAGCGCTTTTTCTAACTTTTCCTGCACGCTGCGCACTTCATTCTGTCGCTGCCAACCGTAATAACGGCTGCCATCGTACTCAATGCCTAACGCCAGCTTAATGGTCTTAGCTTCAGACAACATTAATAGAAATACTCCTGCACCAATTTCTCAGCGGTTTTCACGGCCATCAATGCGCCGCCGAAGCGGATGTTGTCCGCCACTGACCAGAACTGCAGCAGTTCAGGCACGCCGTAATCGTTACGAACGTTGCCAATGCTCAGTGCATCGCTGCCCGATGCATCGCTGACCGGGGTTGGGTACTCACCGTCTTCGCTCAAATTGATGTCTTCAGCGCGGGCCAGCTCGTCACGTGCTTCTTCTGCTGACAGTGGGCGCAGATTTTCGATGTGCACCAGCTGTGCGCTACCGTAGAACACCGGTGCCTGCACGCTGCTGACCGCAATCGGTAAACCTTCGTCCTGCAACACTTTACGCACCTGATCCACCAGTCGACGTTCACTCTCTACGCTGCCATTGTTGTCTGCCAACTGTGGCAACAAGTTGAACGCCAGCTGGCGGCCAAAGTAGTGTTCATCAGCGGGGATGCCGTTCAGCAAACGCGCGCTCTCACCGGCCAGGCCATCAACCGCAGCTTTACCATGGCTGGAGACAGACATCAGGTTGGTGACCTGTAAACGGCTTAAACCGGCGCTATCCACCAGCGGTTTGATCGCGCTCAGCAACTGACTGACCAGTGCATCTGCCACTGTCACAATATTACGATTGCGATAGTCGGCCAGCACCTGCGGATTGACATCCGGCACCACCAGCGGCACATCCGGCTCCAGCGCGAACAGGTCGCTGCTGTCGATCACCAGACAACCCTGGCTCGCGGCTTCATCCGCATAACGTGCTGAGGCTTCACGCCCAGCAGCGAAAAATGCCAGCTGTGCCTGGGTCCAGTCGAACTCGGCGGCATCCTGCACCCGCAGGGTACGACCATCAAAACGTACACTCTCACCGGCGCTGTTTTCACTCGCCAGCAGATGCAATTCACCAACCGGGAACTGGCGTTCTGCCAGCAATTCCAGTACAGCGTTCCCTACTGCGCCTGTTGCGCCCAGTAGCGCGATATTCCAGCCGTCAGACATGTTGGTTTACTCCAGACAATGACACAAAAAATTGAGGCGGTGACATCACCGCCTGACATTTAAGACTTTTCCCGCGCGAAATCGCAGGGGATTGATTTAACTTTACAAACTGGCGCGAAAACCGAGTTTTTCCAGCATGGCAGCCGCGTCGGCGTCATCGCATTTCACCTGCAGCGAGGACCACTCACGGCGCTCTTCATACTGTTTGCGCAGGCGGTCAAATTCACCTGGCTGCGCGGCCACTTTTCGTAGTGGGGCATCATCGCGGCGCACATCATACACCAGATGCACCAGTCGTTTCAGCGTAGGCTGATCGAGCTTACCGTGCAGCGTGATGGTGCCAAACTCGGGTGCAGGCAGCAGACTCTCCAGCGCCACCTGTTGAGGCTGGCCGATAAAGTCACACCAGGCTTCGAATACCTGCGTGGTTCCGCGTGCTTTTCCTTCCAGCGTATAGCCTGCAATGTGGGCCGTGGCGATATCCACTTTATCCAGCAGATCCAGATTCAGATCCGGCTCTGGCTCCCACACATCCAGCACCACGCTCAGATCGCTGCGCAGCTTGAGGACTTCCAGCAAGGCGGCGTTATCCACCACCGGGCCACGACAGGCGTTGATCAGGATGGTGTTCGGTTTTAACGCCATCAGCAGCGCCATGTCCGCCAGATGCCAGCTTTTGTAGGGACCATCTTTAAACAGTGGCGTGTGGAACGTCAGGATATCGGCCTGTGCCACCACTTCATCAAGCGAATGGAATTCCTCTTGATCGCCGCGATCGGCACGTGGTGGATCGCACAGCAAGGTCTTCACGCCCCAGGCGGCAAGGCGTTTTTGCAAGCGCCCACCGACATTCCCGACGCCGACAATGCCGACGGTACGATCGCGCAACTCAAAACCATCACGCTCAGCCAATAGCAATAAAGAAGAGAATACATACTCCACCACGGCAATGGCGTTGCAGCCCGGCGCGGCAGAGAAGGCAATGCCTGCCGCCGCCAGCGATGCGTCATCAATATGGTCAGTGCCTGCCGTCGCGGTACCGACAAATTTCACCGGCGTGCCCGCCAGCAGTGCCGCATTGACTTTGGTGACGGAACGCACCATCAGTCCGCTGGCATCCTGTAATTCCGCTTCCGGTAATGGTCGACCCGGTACCGCCAGCACATCACCGGTACGGCTGAACAGTTCACGGGCGTAAGGCATATTTTCATCGACGAGAATTTTCACTGCGGCGGTCCTGTCATATTGAAATAAACGGGGCGTATTTTGTCACAAAGTCCGGGATTAGCCTAACCGGCTGCGATAGCGATCAGGCGTCGTACCCGCCTGCTGTTGAAACATCACAATTAGCGCGGATGCCGAACTGTAACCGAGTTCATGTGCGATCCCCTGCACGCTACACCCTTGCTCAAGAAGCGCAATCGCGCGCAGAAAACGTAAACGCTGCCGCCATTCGCTGAACGACATGTTCAGTTGCTGTTGGCAACGCCGCGCCAGCGTACGCTCAGTGGTAAATACGCGCTTCGCCCATTGTGCCAGCGTGGTGTTATCGCCGGGGTTATCCTCCAGCGCGCGGAGAATCGGCGCGAGAAATTTGTCATCCGATAACGGTAAATAACTGGTGTGCACGGGCGCTAAACCCAGGCGATCGATCAGTACCTCGCACAATCGCCAGTCGGCTTCGGTCTGAGGCTGTTCCAGCGAGCGCCGCGCAAAGTCGTTCATAATGGCGTGCACAATAGCATCGACGTTAAGCAAACAGGCTTTTGCCGGCAGGTCGTGGCAAAGCTCAGCGGCAATATTCAAGGTGCGAAAGTGTGCGGTGTTGTGGTTATAGCTGCTGTGACGATGGGTCGGTGGGATCCAGATCGGCATATCTGAAGGGGCTAACAAGCGCTCACCCGCCACTTCCATCTCCATGACGTGGCGGGTGACAAAAATCACCTGCCCCCAATCGTGAGCATGTGGAAGATACTCGGTCTTCGCATTGGCTTCGTCATAACGCATAAAGAAGCGCAGCATCGGTGCATCAATGGGCGCCTGATACTCGATCTGTAAATTCATTCTGTCCGGTCATTAACGAATGTTGTCCGATTTTAACTA
The DNA here is from genome assembly GCF_001485335.1 of Type-D symbiont of Plautia stali. Taxonomy (NCBI): domain Bacteria; kingdom Pseudomonadati; phylum Pseudomonadota; class Gammaproteobacteria; order Enterobacterales; family Enterobacteriaceae; species Type-D symbiont of Plautia stali. The sequence goes on from NZ_BBOC01000006.1 coordinate 31,796, forward strand.
TCTGGTTTAAACCGGTCAAACGTAAACTATTCGCAATTATTTCAGGAGCCGTACGATGAATTTACTCTTCCCGCTGATTGCGGTGCTGATCTGGTCGATCAACACCATCGTCAGCAAACTCTCTGCCGGGAGCATCGATCCTGCCGCCATTTCATTCTATCGCTGGTTGCTGGCGCTGGTGGTGTTGGCACCGTTCTGCCTGCCCGGTGTCTGGCGTCATCGACAGACCATTCGCGAAAATGTGTGGCGTTTACTGGTCCTCGGCCTGCTGGGCATGGTGCTGTATCAGAGTCTTGCCTACTATGCGGCACACAGCGTGTCAGCGGTAATGATGGGTATTTTGGGTGCCACCATCCCACTGTTAACCATCTTGCTCAGTGTGTTCGTGCTGCGCCTTGCACCCACGCGTGGGATTTTGATCGGCGGCCTACTGTCATTTGTTGGCTTGGTGTGGCTGGTCAGTGAAGGTAATCCTGCCCAGTTGCTGAATCAACGTCTCGGAAACGGGGAGTTAATGATGCTGGCGGCCTCTACTTCGTACGCGCTCTATGGCGTACTCACCAAGCGCTGGGCGATCCCGCTGCCCACTTGGCAGAGCCTCTATGTACAGATTTTCTTTGGCGTGTTGCTGCTATTGCCGGGATTCCTGCATGCACCAGACGTCACGCTGAATATGCATAATATTCCGCTGGTGCTGTTTGCAGGGCTGTTTGCTTCTATCGTCGCGCCATTCCTGTGGATCCTTGGCGTACAACGACTCGGTGCCAGCACCACCAGCATCTTTATGAATTTCGTACCGGCTTTTACGGCGATTATCGCCGTGCTGTTCCTGCATGAACAGTTGCATGCCTATCACTGGGTGGGCGGCGGCATGACGTTAGTCGGCGTGATTCTGGCGCAGCGCCTGAAAACCCCGCTGCGCAAGCCGCGGGCAATCACGCCGCAGATCAGCGAAAGTTAATAATGACCCGCAGCCCGCCTAATTGTGGGCTGCGATCGAGTTGCAATTGTGCACCGTGCCAGGCACAAATATCTTTCACCAGCGCGAGGCCGATGCCAGCCCCAGGCTGACTGGCGTTATCTAAACGACCAAACGGCTGCAAAGCCTGATGCTGTTGTGACGTACTAATGCCCGGCCCACTGTCCTCAATTTCCAGCTGTTTTTCCTGCAATCGCGCCGTCACGACGCCCCCTTCAGGCGTGTATTTGATCGCGTTGTCGAGTAAGTTGGCACACAGCTCAGCCAGCAATAGGCTATCACCTTGCACGTTACAGGCGATGTCGCCTTCAAATCCCAGGTCAATCTGTTTGTGGCGTGCGGCGGCATAGCTGCTGAAACAAGCCTGTTCAACGATTTGATTCAGGTTGACGCGGGCAAAGGGTTTATCTTCTCCGTGCCGGGCTTTGATTTGCGCGAGCTGCAAAAGCCGATCGGTGAGCTGTACCGTATCGTTGAGCGTATGGCGCATACCAAGCAAACTTTCGCGCCATTGCTCAGGGTCATCACTATTTAGTGCAACGCCAACCTGCGTTTTGAGAATGGTGAGTGGCGTACGCAACTGGTGCGAAACATCCGCACTAAAACGTTCCTGACGCGCCAGTAAACCGCGCAGTCGTTCCAGATGGCGATTGAAGGCGATAATCAGGGGCTGTAATTCCGACCAGGGCAGTAGCGATGGCAAGGGCGTTAACTCGCCGGGCGCACGACGCAACATCATGCGCGATAACCGGCGCAGCGGCCTTAACACTTTGCGTAACAACAGGCTGGCTAATAGCAGGGTGATCAGCACCAGAAAGCTTTGGCTAATCAAGGCAGTACGCAACAGTCCTTCCGCAAAGACATGCCGCGAGTTAAGGGTCTCGGCCACTAAGACCAGCGCCATCCCCTCTACGCCTTGCTCGTTCACCGGCTGCCATAACGCTGCCACCCGAATCGGTTGTTTACGATAATTGCCATCATAAAAGTGCACCAATGCAGGGTAGGCCTCTGAAAGGGGCGCATTGCGTGGCAATGGGGGCAAATCGGGATAGCCAGACAGGGTTTTACCCTGCGGCGAAATGACCTGATAAAACAGCTGATCGTTCATATTGCGTTCGAAGCTGTCGAGCACCACCCAAGGGACATCGACATCCAGATGGTTTTGCCGCACCACTAGCCTCTCCGCCACCGTCCTTGCCGAGGCGAGGAGTGAGCGGTCATAGGCCTGATTCGCGGCTTGCATTGCGCTTTGATAATGGGTGTAAACCGACAATCCCCACAGCAACATCAACGGAGCACCCAGCCACAGCAGCAGTTCACCACGCAGTGAATGGCTCAGGCGCACGGTTGGCACTCCAGGCTGTAACCCAATCCACGTAGCGTCACGATGGCCACATCACTGCCCTGCAATTTTTTCCTTACCCGATGCACGTACAGCTCAATACTTTCCAGGCTGGCTTCATCGGTCAAAGTGAAGGTTTGTTCGTAAAGATGTTGACGTGACACAGGACGTCCAGGGCGTTGCATCAACGTGGAGAGCACGCTGGCTTCACGCGGGGTAAGCAGCAAAGGTTTGTGATTCAAGAGAAAATAGCCTTCGCCGTCGCGCTCCAGTTGCCCCACGGTCTGTGATTGCGCTGTTTGCCCCATACTGCGGCGCAGTAACGCCCGCAGGCGCGCTTCCAACTCATCCAGTTCAAACGGCTTAGTGAGATAGTCATCCGCGCCCGCATTCAGTCCTTGCACGCGCTGTTCCAGCGCGCTTTTGGCCGTCAGCAGCAACACCGGGGTAGCCTGTCCGCGTTTACGCAATCGCGCCAGCACCGCAAGCCCATCTAAGCGAGGCAGCGACACATCCAATACCACCACCGCATAGTCTTCGCTTTGCAAAACGTGATCCGCCGCCAGCCCATCCGCCACCCAGTCTACGGCAAAGCCTTTCTGTGTCAGGGCCTTTTGCAGCCAGTTGGCTAACTCAACCGTATCTTCCACCAGTAAGAGACGCATATCACATCCTGATACTTTTCCCGAGCACTGAAAGGTAAATGAAAGGTTACACCATTAACAATTCAGCAACGTCGAATGTTCGGCAGTTGTCACACTCTGGAAGAATGAATGGAGCGAATAATGAAAAAAATCTTACCTCTCGCCCTCGCCTCAACCCTACTGGCTGTGTCGATCTCTTCTGCGATGGCAGAAGCACCAGACCGCACAGAATGTATCGCCCCTGCCAAACCCGGCGGCGGATTCGATCTGACCTGTAAACTGATTCAGGTTTCGATGCAGGAAACCGGCGAAATCAAGAAGCCGATGCGCGTGACATACATGCCAGGCGGTGTCGGTGCCGTGGCTTACAACGCCATCATTGCGCAACGCCCGGCCGAAGCAGGCACGCTGGTGGCCTTCTCCGGCGGTTCGTTGCTCAATCTCTCTCAGGGCAAGTTTGGTCGCTATTCAGAAAGTGACGTGAAGTGGTTGGCTGCGGTCGGCACCGACTACGGCATCGTCGCGGTGCGTAATGATGCCCCATGGAAAACGCTGGGCGAACTGATGGAAGCCATGAAGAGCGATCCTACCAAAGTGGTAGTCGGTGCGGGTGCTTCCATTGGTAGCCAGGACTGGATGAAAACCGCCCTGCTGGCTCGCGAAGCGGGCATCGATCCACGCAAGATGCGCTACGTCGCCTTTGAAGGTGGCGGCGAGCCAGTTACAGCACTGCTGGGCAACCATATTCAGGTGGTGTCCGGTGATATGAGCGAGATGGTGCCACATCTGCAGGCTGGCAAGTTGCGCGTGCTGGCAGTGATGTCTGATAAACGCTTACCAGGTGAACTGGCGAGTGTGCCCACCGCCAAAGAGCAAGGCTACAACGTTGAATGGCCGATCATTCGTGGCTATTACCTCGGTCCGAAAGTCAGTGACGCGGAATATCAATGGTGGGAAGACGCGTTCAAAAAACTGGTCACCACCAAAGAATTCCAGCAACAGCGCGATATGCGCGGACTTTTTGAATTCAACTTGTTCGGCAACGAACTGGATGCCTATGTGAAAAAACAAGTGGCTGAATACCGAGAACAAGCCAAATCCTTTGGCCTGGCCAAATAACGGAGTCGATGATGAGCGATCGTATCTTCGCTGGTATCTGGCTGCTGCTGTGCATTGCCGGGCTGTTTATCGCCTGGCAAATCCAGAGTGAGTACAGCTATGAACCGGTCGGCCCTCGCCCTTTCCCGATGTTGCTGTTGGGGTTGATGGCGATTTGCGCCGTGATGATGTTACTGCGCAAGCCAGATGAGGTGCAGTGGCCTGCCGCCGCCACACTGAAAAAGCTGGTGCTGATGTGCCTGATGTTGATGGTGTATGGCTGGCTGTTTGAGCGACTGGGCTTCGCTTTATGCACCTCGCTGCTGACCTTTGGCATCGGATTGTTGTTTGGCGCGCGCTGGTGGGCGGCCGCGTTGTCCGGTGGGGTGATGGGTATTGCGCTGTTTTATGCCTTTGACCGTTTACTCGATGTCACCTTGCCAGTCGGCAGCTGGTTCAATTAACAGGAGTCTCACATGGATACCTGGTCATTTCTGATGCAAGGGTTTGCCGTCGCGATGACGCCGGAAAACCTGATGATCGCGCTGATTGGCTGCTTTATTGGCACCATTGTCGGCTTGCTGCCCGGACTCGGGCCCATTAACGGCGTGGCGATCCTGATGCCGCTGGCGTTTGCTTTGCACTTACCGGCCGAGTCAGCACTGATCCTACTCGCGACGGTCTACATTGGCTGCGAGTACGGTGGACGCATATCCTCCATTCTTCTCAACGTACCGGGTGATGCCGGCGCAATTATGACCGCGCTAGATGGCTACCCTATGGCGCAACAGGGTAAAGCCGGCGTTGCCTTATCGATTTCGGCGGTGAGTTCGTTTATTGGGTCCACTATCGCCATCCTCGGCATTATTCTCTTCGCCCCTATCCTGGCTAACTGGTCGCTGGCCTTTGGCCCGGCAGAGTATTTCGCGCTGATGGTGTTTGCTATTGCCTGTCTGGGCAGCATGATGAGCAACAATCCGTTGAAATCGTTTTTGGCTGCGCTGATTGGCTTGGGCATGGCGACTGTAGGCGTTGATGCCAATACCGGTGTCTATCGCTTCACGTTTGATAGCGTCCACCTCTCCGATGGCATCCAGTTTGTTGTGGTGGTGATTGGGCTATTTTCGGTCAGTGAAATCCTGCTGATGCTGGAATCCACCAGCAGCGGCCAGAAAGTGGTCCGTGCCAGCGGTCGCATGATGTTCAATATGAAAGAAGCCGCGCAGGCAACCGGTGCAACCTTGCGCTCCTCCTTTATCGGTTTCTTTGTCGGTGTACTGCCAGGCGCGGGCGCAACCATCGCCAGTGCCATCGCTTACATGAGCGAGAAGAAGATCAGCGGCAGCGATCAATTTGGTAAAGGCGATATTCGCGGCGTGGCAGCGCCTGAAGCCGCCAACAACGCTTCAGCCTGCGGCTCCTTTATTCCGATGCTGACGCTGGGTATTCCCGGCTCTGGCACCACGGCGGTGATGGTGGGCGCACTGACGCTTTACAACATCACACCTGGACCGGCGATGTTTACTGAGCAACCCGATATCGTCTGGGGCCTGATCGCGGCACTGCTGATTGGTAACGTGATGCTATTGATCATGAATATCCCGATGATCAATATCTTTGCGCGCATGTTGACGATTCCGCTGTGGTTCCTGGTGCCAGCGATCGCTGCGATCTCTGCAGTCGGTGTTTACGCCGTGCACAGTACCACTTTTGATCTGCTGCTGATGGTCGGATTGGGGATCTTTGGCTATATCCTACGTAAAATGGATTTCCCGATGTCACCGCTAATTTTAGGTTTCGTACTGGGAGAGATGCTGGAGCAAAACCTGCGTCGAGCGCTCTCCATCAGTAACGGCAACCTGCCGATTCTGTGGGAAAGCCTAATCTGTAAAGTGCTGCTGGTGCTGGCGATTGCCGTCCTGATCGTGCCGCCACTGTGGAAACGCTGGCGTCGTAAGCGTCTTAAACTGGCTGAAGCTGAATAAGTCGGCACCTGACGCGATTTCCCCTCACAGCCCCCGTGGATTTCCCGGGGGCTTTTGTTATCATATGGCCTCTTTTTTCCGGCGCACCCGGATCTGACCTCGTTTTTCAAGGATTCCGCCATGCAACCTCTCAGCGGTCCCGGTGTGCCTGCGGGCGATCGTTCAACGCTCACTAACGCAACTGGCCCAACACGTCCTGGCGGACCGGCGGGCGAACAGCCCCTCTCCCCTGCTCAGCGCACCACACTGGAACGTCTGATTGTTCGCATCATGTCTCTTAGCACGCTGAAAGCGCCGGAATTGTGGGCTGGCGTGCGCCATGAAGTGGGCGTGAAGAACGATGCGGAACTGCAATCGCGTCATTTCCCTGCCGCTGAACAGCATCTGAATGGACGTTTAACTCAGGTGCAGAACAGCCTGGCCACGCGCCAGTTATTGCAGCAGCTGTTAGAAAAACTGCCGCAGGGCAATAATCGTCAGGCCGTCAGTGACTTCATTCGCCAGCAATTTAACCAAACCGTGTTAAGTGCGCTGTCGCAGGATCAACTGCGTCAGGTGCTGACGATGCTGCAAAATGGTCAGATGGCGATCCCACAGCCTCAGCAGACACGCGTCTCGGATCGCACCTTGCTGCCGGCCGAACAGCAGTCACTCAATCAGCAGGTCACCCGCCTTGCCGCGACGACCGGCGAGTCGCCGGTTAAACTGCTGGCTGATACCTTAAAACTGGTCAATCTGAAAAGTGGCGATCCCATTCCCTCGCGCCACTTCCCGCTGCTGACACAGTATCTTCAGGTGCGTCAGACGCTAAGCCAGCACCATGCACCGACGCTGCAATTGCTCGAAAGCTCGCTGAAACAGCCGCTGACTCATGATGAACAACGATTGCTGGAGGACTACAGCCAGCAACGCTTCCAGGCCACGCCGCAAACGGTACTGACTCCGGCACAAGCGCAAGATCTGCTCAATGTGCTGTTCAGCCGCCGCGTAGAGAAGACGCTGGAGCAACCGCACGCCGCCAGCGAATTACGCCCTCAGCCCATCTGGTCACCTTGGGTTGAAATGCTGCCGCGACCGTTGGCTCAGCGTCCGGCATTAACATTGATCCTCGGACTGGCGCTGTTCTTCTTTTTACTCTGGCTGTTCCTGTAATTTAACAGCCGCAGTGTGCGCCGGGAGTGGCTTGTGGCCACTCACCCGGTGCCGTGCCCCACGTCAACGGGTGCCCATCCCGCTTCCAGAAATCCAACCCGCCGATCAGCTCCTTCACCTGATAGCCCAGTGACGCCAGTTTCAGCGCGGCTTTGGTCGAACCATTGCAGCCAATGCCATCGCAATAGGTGATGTAAACTTTGCTGCGATCCAGCTGCGCAGTCGATTCGGCATTCATGGTGCGATGAGGGAAAGAGATTGCCCCCGTGATGTGTCCCGCCTGATAAACCTCCTCGGAACGTGCATCAATCACCACGATGGCCGTTATGCCCAGAGCCAAATCTTCTGCCAAATCCCAGGCATCAGTGTAATAACTCAGTTTGTGCTGCAAATAGGCCAGGCTCTCTGCCGGGCTGGCTGCGGGAACATGTAATACCGATGACATCGCATTCTCCTGTTGTGATTTTCCCTCAGTCTACGGCAAAGTGGTCTGTAACCTGATACCACTTTAGCGATGATGACAAGACCACAATGAGCCTCTCTTTTTTAGCGCTGTTTAACTTACATTTGCAAGGCGGACTGCGCGAGCGTGTGTGCAATACGCTGCGTCAGGCGATCGCCCATGGCCATTTACACCATCAGCAGAAGTTACCCTCCAGCCGCCAGCTGGCGTTGGATCTATCGCTATCCCGCGTCACGGTGGAAAGCGCCTATGCGCAATTAGAGAGTGAAGGTTATCTGGAGAGGCGGGCTGGAAGCGGCACCTTTGTGTCGATCGCTATGCCAGTACGGCAGAGATCCTCAGCTTCAATCGACTCGCCACGCTTCTCGCAACGTGGCGATCGCGTTCTGGCGACCGGCGGTTGTCAGGATCCCCCCTTCCCCGATGCGTTTGCCGCCGGTTCACCTGAGCTGCGCGCCTTTCCGCATGAACAATGGCGACGCATCAGCAACAGTGTTCAACGCCAGTTCGGGAGTCAGTTAATGGGCTATGGCGACCCGTTGGGATACCCGCCGCTCCGTCAGGCGGTGGCGGATTATCTGGCCCTGTCACGCGGAGTACGCTGCACCGCCGAACAGGTAGTGATGTTGACCAGCTCGCAGCAGGCATTGCAGCTGTTGGCTTTGATGTTTCTCGATAATGATGATGAGGTGTGGCTGGAAGAGCCCGGCTATCCTGGTGCGCGTAATGCCTTTCTGGCTGCCGGTGCGCGCTGCCGTGCCATGCGGCTGGATAGCGAAGGTGCCGTGCCGCTAAACGGGCATGCCAAACTGGTCTATCTGACGCCTGCGCATCATTACCCCACCGGCACGCCGATGAGCCTGGCCCGCCGCCTGCAGTGGCTGGCCTGGGCACGCCAGCAGCAAAGCTGGTTGATTGAAGATGATTATGACAGTGAATTTCATTATGAGGATCGTCCAGCCCCGGCGCTTCAGGGGTTAGAGAACGACAGCCGGGTGATCTGCCTTGGCACCTTTTCCAAAACGCTTTTCCCCTCGCTGCGGTTAGCGTGGATGGTAGTGCCGCCGCAGTTGGTGGATGCACTGGGTCGTGCACGCAGCGTGATGGATGGACACAGCGCACTGTTACCGCAGGCGATCACCGCCGAATTTATGCAGCAGGGCCATTTTGCCAGCCATCTGCGGTTGATGCGCCAGCTCTATCACAGCCGCCGCGACCGCCTGCTGGAGCAAATCCATTCTCGGCTGCAGCCGTGGCTGACACCCGGGCATGCGGCCGGTGGCCTGCAATTGACCGTCACTTTGAATCAAGGTGATGAAGCACGATTGACACAGCAGGCCAGTGAGGTGGGGTTGTTGCTACCACGCTTGTCGCCGTTATATGCAGGGGATACAAAACAAGCCGGCTGGCTGCTCGGCTTTGCGGCACTGACGCCCGGTGAGATTGTCAGTGCCTGCGATAAGCTGGTCAGGCTGTTGTCGCGCTACGCGCAAACGCCCAGGTAACCAAAATGCCCAATGCCGCGCAGCAGGCACCGGCCAGATAGACTGAGCCATAGCCCAGCGCGGTCGCCAGCAGACCGGTGAGCGGACCGCTGGCACCATAAGCGATATCCTGAAAGGCGGAGAATCCACCCAGTGCTGTGCCGCGAATCTGCGGGGAGACGCGTTTAATCACTTCGACACCCAATGCCGGGAAGATCAGCGAGCAGCCGCAGCCGGTCAGTGCCGCGCCGACCAGCGCCATCCAGCCAGAGGTCGCACACGCCAGCACCAGCAAACCCAGGGTTTCCACCAACAGCGACACCATCGCCACACGTACGCCGCCGTGACGATCGGGCAAGCCGCCAAAAAATACCCGCACCAGCACAAAGGCACAGCCGAAAGCCGTCAGGGCAAAACCGGCGTTGCCCCAGTTCTCAGCGGCAAAGTAGAGCGAGGTGAAGGTACCGATGACCGCGAATCCGGTACCTTGCAGTGCCAGCGCCACACCCGGCTGGAAAATGGTTTTTACCACGCTGAACAGTGAAGGCCTCTCCCCGCCGACCACCGGGACTTTGCTCACCCAGCTGTTGATCGCCAACGAGAGCAAAGGCAGCAGTAAAGCTACCGCCCCTAAAGCCGCAAATCCGCCATGTTGGTTGATGAGTAAGCCGAGCGGTGCGCCTGCCGCCAGCGATCCATAAATCGCCATACCGTTCCACGACATCACTAATCCAGAGCGTTTACTCCCGACTAATCCCATACCCCAGGTGAGATTGCCGGTCAGCAGCAGGCTCTCGCCAAAACCCAGTAACAAGCGCCCTACCGCTAACAGACCAAATTTGGCCCAGGGAGACACCGGCAACAATGCCGCCGCCAAATAGGCGACACCGACCAGCGCTATGGCAATCATCCCGTGCTGTGTGGTGAGCTTAGCACCGTGCTGATCGGCGCGACGGCCCGCAAAGCTGCGCGTCAGCAGGGTAGCGAAGAACTGAATCCCCACCGCCACGCCGACCATCAGGTTACTCATGCCCAACTGCTGATGGACATACAGCGGGATCACCGGCAAGGCCAACCCGGCAGTAAGATAAGTGAGGAATACCGCAAAAGAGATGCAGCCTAAAGGCAGCACAGATTGCGTCTGCGTATCAGCAGCCGTGGTCATGATGGTATGAACTCCTTGTTCAGGGCGTGCGCAATAGGTTCGTTGGCTGCTCGCAGCAAAAACGGGTGATTTGATTCACAATATGCGCAAACGATTATTTTGTTTCAGGTAAGAACGAAGAGTGTAGGCAAGCGAGGGGATAAATGTCAAAAACAACAAGGGCCGGATTGACCGGCCCTTGATACTGAGCATGTTATGCACGAAATACTTCAACAAACAGACAGGCTGCAGGTCGAAATATGACGAGTCTTTTATGCTGGCAGCTTACGCATCGTCAGCGTGGCGTTAGTGCCACCGAAACCAAAGCTGTTGGACATCACGGTAGTCAGCGCTTTTTCAGTTGGCTGAGTCACGATGTTCAGGCCCTTACCGGCTTCATCAATCTCTTCGATGTTGATGCTTGGCGCGATGAAGCTGTGCTCCAGCATCAGCAGGGTGTAGATGGCTTCCTGCACGCCCGCCGCACCCAGTGAGTGACCGGTCATGGCTTTGGTAGCAGAGATGTACGGAGAGTTATCACCGAACACTTCGCGAATCGCACCCAGCTCTTTCACATCGCCGACTGGCGTTGAAGTGCCGTGGGTGTTGAGGTAATCGATTGGGGTATCAACGCCCTGCATCGCCATCTTCATGCAGCGCACCGCGCCTTCGCCTGAAGGGGCAACCATGTCTGCACCGTCAGAGGTCGCGCCGTATCCCACGATTTCTGCATAGATGTGTGCGCCACGCGCCAGAGCATGTTCCAGCTCTTCAACAACAACCATACCGCCGCCGCCAGCGATCACGAAGCCATCACGGTTCGCATCGTAAGTACGTGACGCTTTTTCTGGCGTTTCGTTGTATTTGGTGGACAGTGCGCCCATCGCGTCGAACTCACAGGCCATTTCCCAGCTCAGCTCTTCGCCGCCGCCAGCAAACACGATGTCCTGTTTGCCCAGTTGGATCTGCTCAACGGCATTACCAATACAGTGTGCGGAAGTCGCGCAAGCAGAGCTGATTGAGTAGTTCACGCCGTGGATTTTGAACGGCGTGGCCAGGCAAGCTGACACACCAGAACCCATGGCTTTGGTCACCACATAAGGACCGACCGCTTTCAGACCACGTGGGCCGCGCATCGCGTCAGCACCAAAGACCTGGTAACGTGGGGAACCACCGCCTGAACCGGCAATCAGACCCACACGTGGGTTGTTCTGATACTGCTCATCAGTCAGACCGGAGTCCTGAATGGCTTCAGCCATAGACAGGTAAGCGTAGATTGAAGCATCACTCATGAAACGCACGATTTTGCGATCGATGAGCCCGTTGGTATCCAGTTTGACGTTGCCCCATACGTGGCTGCGCATACCGATATCTCTCATCTCTTCAGAGAAAGTGATCCCGGAACGGCCTTCACGCAGAGAAGCCAGCACTTCTTGCTGGTTATTACCAATGCTGGAAACAATACCCAGGCCAGTAATCACTGCACGTTTCATTCAATAGTCCTCATTCCACTTCTTTTGGATTGACGTGCACTCTAGCTTACAGTTGTAAGCCGAACAAGTCCGATCAGCCATTTCCTTTTGTAAATTTGCGTCATGTGACCACACTCGCTAAAATCGCGCCACTGCCTGAAAAATGAGCCTTTCCCGTGAAGTTATCCCCGGTTGAACACGCGCAATTAAACTGGAATGATCAGGGTACACCTGTTTCCCGAGCATTCGACGACGTCTACTTCTCCAACGACAACGGGCTGGAAGAGACGCGCTATGTGTTCCTTGATGGCAACCAGATCCCACTCCGTTTTGCCGAACATTCGCGCGATATTTTTATTGTCGCTGAAAGCGGTTTTGGGACTGGTCTTAACTTTTTGACGCTGTGGCAAGCCTTCGACCGCTTCTGTCATACGCATCCAGACGCCACACTTAAGCGCCTGCACTTTATTAGCTGCGAAAAATTCCCACTCACGCAAAGCGATCTCGTGGCTGCCCATGCACACTGGCCTGAGCTGGCGCCCTTGGCGGAACAGCTACAACAACAGTGGCCGCAAGCGTTACCGGGTTGCCAGCGCATATTGTTCAACGGCGGTAAAGTCACGCTCGATCTCTGGCTCGGAGATATTAACGCGCTAATTAATACCTTTGATGACAGTCTTAATCGGCAAGTGGACGCGTGGTTTTTAGATGGCTTTGCGCCGGCGAAAAACCCTGAGATGTGGACCCCCGAGCTGTTCGCTGCCATGGCGCGCCTCGCCCGACCGGGTGGGACACTGGCGACATTTACAGCAGCCGGTTTCGTGCGGCGTGGGTTGCAGGAAGCGGGTTTCACCGTGGCAAAACGCAAAGGGTTTGGCCACAAACGTGAAATGTTAACCGGGGTGATGGATCAGAGCATTCCCCTGCCCCACAGCCAGCCGTGGTACGCCCGCCCTGCGGCTAACAGCCAGGAGGCCGCGCTGATTGGCGGGGGTGTCGCCAGCGCCGTGTTAGCTCTAGCGCTGTTACGCCGAGGCTGGAAAGTGACCCTTTATTGCGCAGATGCGGCTCCCGCTTTGGGCGCTTCGGGTAATCGTCAGGGCGCACTCTATCCGCTGCTCAATCAACACGACCCGGCACTCACCACCTTCTTTCCTGCAGCATTCACCTTTGCCCGCCGTTTGTACGATCAACTGCCGGTGATATTTGAGCATGACTGGAGCGGCGTGTTGCAACTTGGCTGGGACAGTAAAAGCGCAGAGAAAATTGCGCAGATGCTGCAGATGGCACTGCCACAGGAAGTAGCGCGGGGAGTGAATAAAGAAGAAGCGGAACAACTGGCAGGGGTGGCGACCGGAAGTGGCGGTATTTTCTACCCGCAAGGCGGCTGGCTCTCTCCTTCTCAACTCACCAGCAATTTGCTTGAACATGCGCAAACACTGGGCTTACGCGTGCACTGGCTGCATCAGGTCACAAAGATGGAGCGTGCAGAGGATGGCTGGACGTTGCAGTTCAGCGAGCAACCGGCGGTCAAACATCAGCAAGTGGTATTGGCGAATGGACATGCGCTACTGGAGATGGAACAGAGCAAAGAACTGCCAGTGTATGCCGTGTCGGGTCAGGTGAGCCATGTGCCGACCCATCCCGCCTTGGGCGCGTTAAAAACCGTGCTGTGCTACGACGGCTATCTCACCCCGGTCAGCCCTGACTTTAATACCCACTGTATCGGTGCCAGCTATCATCGTGGTGATACCGCCACCACCTTCCGCGCTGACGATCAGCAGGAAAATCGTCAGCGACTGATTAACTGTTTACCCGATGTTGACTGGCCGTTGCTGGTGGATATCCGTGATAACGAGGCGCGTGTCGGTGTGCGCTGTGCCACGCGTGACCATTTGCCGATGAGTGGCAGCGCGCCCGATTATCCCGCCACCCTTGAGCAGTATGCCAACCTGCCTGAGCAGCGTGCACAGGGTGACACCATCACTGAAGCGCCAGTGCATGCCGGGTTGTTTGTGCTGGGGGCGTTAGGTTCGCGGGGCTTATGCAGCGCACCGCTGGCCGCAGAAGTGCTGGCTGCGCAGATGAGTGGCGAACCCCAACCGCTGGATGCAGCGACGCTGGCGGCGATGAATCCCAATCGCTACTGGGTGAGGAAACTGCTGAAAGGAAAAAAAGCCGGGCGGTAACCGAACGGGGCGAGTAATCGCCCCGTTTGTTTATGCAGGCTGGCGCGCCTGCAGGAATAAGTTGTCCCACATCCCTATCACCAGCGCTTGATCGCGTGGTGACAACTCGCCCGCCGCAATCGCTTTTTGCAGGCTATTGGTAACGTGAATTTGCAGGGCTTCAGGGGTATGTTCGCCGCTGATTTCAATCTCAGCCACCGCCAGGGTCAGATGACCACGCAGATAGCCACCGGCAAACAGCTCGTCGTCGCTGGCATGATCGACCATATCGTCAATCAGAGCCAGAATGCGTGATTCAAATTCTACGATCATCTTTTCTATCCTTTATTAGTCGCCAGACGAATCACAGATCTTCCGGCCAGGGAAAATGTGCCGCCGTCAGCGCAGGCGTACCGTAATAGCTGGCTAACGCATCAATAAAACGCGCCGGACGTGCCGGGATGCCCTGCTCAAAATAGTGCATGACCTGAGCATGGACCTTACGCTGAAACGCGATGCGATCCGGCTCACAATCCCCTTCGAGGTTGTCACAGCTGACATTGAAGGGAAAGCCCGCCGCAACACAGAATAACCACTCCAGCGCCTGTGGTTTTACTTCCACCGACTCGAACTGGCTCTGCGTCTGCGCATCACGTCCATCTGGGCAATACCAGTAACCAAAATCCACCAACTTGCGACGGGCTTCACCCGCAATACACCAGTGGGAAATCTCGTGAAGTGCGCTGGCATAGAAGCCATGGGCAAACACCACGCGGTTCCACGGTGATTCCTCATCCGCTGGAAGATAAATAGGTTCGTCGTCGCCTTTAATTAGACGGGTCTGAAAGTCTTCAACAAAGCAGCCATCAAAGATATCCACCAGCTGCTGATAATGATGTTCTGTACTCATAATATTTTAATCTTTAAAAAACTGTAGCCATTGTCGCATTGGTAGCCGGTCTTGACGAGCGTTGGTTTACAGGGTCGCCATCCACGCCAGCAGCGCACTGCCGTGGCTATCCCATAACAGTTTAGCGCTCATCACCGCGGAGACGGTGACCACCATCGGGCGGATAAGCTTTTGGCCGCGGCTCAGCACCAGCCTTGCGCCAAGGCGCGCACCACAAAATGCGCCAATCAGCATGATCGCGCCGGTACCCCACACCACTTTCCCGCCGAACATAAAGAACAGTAGGCTCGCAAAGTTGGAAGTGAAATTTAAGACTTTGGCGTGGGCAGTGGCTTTCGCCAGATTGAATCCGCACAGCGTCACGAACGCCAATGCATAGAATGAACCGGCGCCCGGCCCGAAAAAGCCGTCGTAAAAATCCCACACAGCCGCCGCCCACCAGCGCATAGGCGAAACCTTGCAGACGATGTTCACGATCGGATTCACCCAGGCGTGGCATCAGCAGGAACCATAAGCCGATGCTGATCAACAGAATAGGCAGAATCTGGCGCAACACATCGGCCTGGATGTGTTGAATCAATACCGTGCCGCAGACTGCGCCAATAAAGGTCATGGCGATATTGAGCCGCTGTTCACGCAGTTTCACCGCGCCGCGACGCACAAAGTAGAGGCTGGCAGAGAAAGAACCGCCTACTGACTGTAATTTATTGGTGGCTAACGCCTGCGCCGGGGAGAGCCCGGCAGCCAGTAATGAGGGAACGGTGAGTAAACCACCGCCACCGGCAATGGAGTCGATAAACGCCGCCAGCACCGCAACCAGAAACAGCACGCCCAGCACGAGTGGGCTTACAACGAAGAAATCCATTTTTGTCTCATATATATAACTTTAAAATTCTCGTTGCAGCCAATGCACCTGCAGCGTGAAGAATCAAGGCTAGAGCAAATGACGATCCAGTAATGCCTGACACGACGGCGGCAACGGCGGCGGCGTCTTCTTCACCGGTGGCGTGCTGCCAGGTTTTTTCGGCAAGAACCAGCTATCCAGCTCCGCACCACAACCGTCGCCCGGTGGCGGTGCCGCCTGATCTTCGCACTCCAGGCTGCCAGCCGGACAGCGCAGACGCACGTGCATATGTGCACGATGGGCAAACCACGGTCGCACTTTGTTCAGCCAGGCACGATCGCTACCCGCATCAGCACAAAGCTGCTTTTTGATCGCCGGATTAACGAAAATGCGCGTGACTTCATCATCTTTGGCGGCCAGTTTAATCAGGCTATCAATTTGCGGCTGCCAGTGACGCGCAATCACCTGCTTATCATCCGGGGCCACCAGATCGAGCGGTTGCGGCTTCAACAACTGCTGTGCAGTCCAACGGGTTTGCGGCAGTTGCAGCCAGATATCGACATCCAGGCCGGTTTGATGGCTGGCGTGACCACTGCTGAAACGCCCACCTGCGGCCATGCCCATATCGCCAATTAACACTTGCCCCAACTGCAACTGGTGCACCTGGTTGCTGAGACGCTGAATAAAGGCGATAAGATCCGGATGACCATAATAGCGACGCTGATCCTGACGCATCACCTGATAGTTCGGCGCATTAAGCGGCAGCTGTTGTGCACCGATAATACAGCCGTTAGCAAAACCACCAATCGACTGCGGGCTACCGGCGATCGGCTGATGAATTTGCTGCCAGGGCGTGGCAGCAAAGGCGGCCGCACTGCACAACAGCGCGGCAACGGTGATGAGCAGGCGGCGCATCAATGGCTTACCAGCGCGGTACTGTGCTGTTGACGTCACCGTTCTGCGCACGCTGGCGCAACAGGTGATCCATCAACACAATCGCCATCATCGCTTCCGCGATCGGCACCGCACGGATACCGACGCAAGGATCGTGACGACCTTTAGTGATCATCTCGACTTCTTCGCCATCACGGGTAATGGTTTTCCCCGGCACGGTGATGCTGGAGGTGGGCTTCATCGCCAGATTGGCGCTGATGGTTTGCCCACTGCTGATACCGCCGAGGATGCCGCCCGCATGGTTACTCTG
Organism: Type-D symbiont of Plautia stali; assembly: GCF_001485335.1. Lineage (NCBI taxonomy): Bacteria > Pseudomonadati > Pseudomonadota > Gammaproteobacteria > Enterobacterales > Enterobacteriaceae > Type-D symbiont of Plautia stali. Next base: position 48,685 of record NZ_BBOC01000006.1, read on the forward strand.
GAAGCCATCGGCACGAATTTCATCGCGGTGCTGGCTGCCACGCTGGTTGATCACTGCGAAACCGTCACCGATCTCCACGCCTTTCACCGCGTTGATGCTCATCAGCGCGTGGGCCAAATCGGCATCCAGACGATCAAACACCGGCTCACCCAGTCCTGGCGGGACGTTTTCCGCCATCACCGTTACCTTGGCACCGATCGAGTCACCCTCTTTCTTCAGGCCACGCATCAGTTCGTCGAGCGCTTCCAGTTTTGATGCATCCGGGCAGAAGAACGGGTTCTCCTCCACGATGCTCCAGTCTTTCAACTCACAGGCCACATCACCAATCTGCGCCAGATAGCCGCGCACCTGAATACCATGCTTCATCTGCAGATATTTTTTGGCAATCGCCCCTGCTGCCACGCGCATCGCAGTCTCACGAGCAGATGAACGGCCGCCTCCACGGTAGTCGCGCATGCCATATTTCTGCTCGTAGGTGTAATCCGCATGCCCCGGACGGAACAGATCTTTGATGGCGCTGTAATCCTGCGAACGCTGGTCGGTATTCTCAATCAGCAAGCCGATGGAGGTGCCCGTCGTGACGCCCTCAAACACACCGGACAAAATTTTCACCTGATCTGGCTCACGACGCTGCGTGGTATAGCGCGAGGTGCCCGGGCGGCGGCGATCGAGATCGTGCTGAATATCGGCTTCAGTCAGCGGAATGCCAGGTGGCACACCGTCAACAATGCAGCCCAGCGCAATACCATGCGACTCGCCAAAGGTGGTTACGCGAAAAACGTGTCCGATGCTGTTTCCGGCCATTGTGGTTCCTTGTTGCGATGTTGCGGGCGAGCGCTCGCCCCGATTTTAGTCTTTATAGAAAGAGAAATGATGCTGTGCCGCGACAATCTGCTCGCGCGTCAGCATGAATACGCCGTCACCGCCGTTATCAAATTCCAGCCAGGTGAAAGGCACATCCGGATACTGTTCAATCATGTGCACCATGCTGTTGCCCACTTCACAAATCAGCACGCCTTGCTCGCTGAGATAATCCGGGGCGCAAGAGAGAATACGGCGCACCAGTTTCAAACCATCGCTGCCCGCAGCTAAGCCCAGTTCCGGCTCATGGCGATATTCGTTTGGCAGGTCGTCCATATCTTCCGCATCCACATACGGCGGATTAGTGACGATCAGATCATATTTCACCTGTGGCAGACCACGGAACAGATCCGCTCGAATCGGCGTGACATGATGCATCAGGCCATGCTCTTCAATATTCTGCTCGGCCACGGTCAGGGCATCGGTAGAAATATCTACCGCATCCACTTCGGCTTCCGGGAAGGCGTAAGCGCAGGCAATCGCGATGCAGCCGCTGCCGGTGCACATGTCGAGAATGTGGTGGGGTTGCTGGCTAATCAGCCCGGCAAAACGGTTTTCGATCAGCTCACCAATCGGTGAACGCGGCACTAACACGCGCTCGTCGACATAGAACTCATGACCGCAGAACCAGGCTTTGTTAGTGAGGTAGGCCACTGGGATACGCTCATTGACGCGACGAATCACGCGTTCAACAATGCGATGACGCTCACTGGCGGTGAGGCGCGCGTGGCGCATATCTTCGGGAATATCCAGCGGCAACCATAGCGTTGGCAGAACCAGTTGGACTGCTTCGTCCCAGGGATTATCCGTGCCGTGGCCGTACCAAATGCCTGCCGCCGAAAAACGGCTGACAGCCCAGCGCAGCATATCCTGAATGGTGTGCAGTTCACTCACTGCCTCATCGACGAAAATCTTGTCCACGTAGCCCTCCGCAGGCCTTAAAATCAATCGGCGGATAGTTTGCCACGAAGCCGGGCAGAATTCAGCGCAGCGAGGCGAAAAAGCTGACATTTGTTAACGCACCGCGTTAAGGTATGCCACCGGCTGTTAACCAGCCTTTTAACCCATTGCCGAGCCATGAGTAAGAAGACACCGCTAAACCAGGACGATCAGGCGCTGTTCCGTGAATTAATGAGCGGAACGCGTAAGCTGAAACAAGACACCATCGTGCATAAACCGGTGGTGAAAACTCGCGAAGTACCGTTGAAAAGGCTGCTTTCCGAGCAGGCCGATAACAGCCATTACTTTTCAGATGAATTTCAGCCTCTTCTCTCCAGCGATGGGCCGATGCGCTATGTGCGTGCGGATGTCAGCCACTATGAATTGAAGAAGTTACGACGCGGCGACTACACGCCCGAGATTTTTCTCGATTTGCACGGGTTGAGACAGCAGCAGGCTAAACAGGAGTTGGGTGCGCTGATTGCCGCCTGCCGGCGTGAACACTTGTTCTGTGCCAGTGTCATGACCGGGCACGGCAAGCATATTCTCAAGCAGCAAACGCCACTGTGGTTGGCACAACATCCGCATGTGATGGCGTTTCATCAAGCACCTAAGCTTTTTGGCGGAGATGCAGCGTTACTGGTGCTGATTGAAGTGGAAGAGTGGCAACCGCCGGAACTGCCGTGAGCAGAAAAGGAAAGGGCCGCGATTGCGGCCCATAGCATTGGCGAATTTACATCGCTTTGGCCAGTTTTGACGGGCTGACCTGCCACTCCAGCTTGCCTTCACAGGCATCTGCATCAAAGTTCACGTAGGCTATCGCGGAAGTCGCGAACATCGGTGGCGCTTCCTGCGGGCAGAGTTCTGAAACCAGATACCCCACCAGCGGCAGATGCGAAATCACCAACGCCGATTTAACACCCTGCTGCGCCAGCGCCTGCAGATAACAGGCCACCATGCCCGGATCACCACCTGGCGTCAGTTCCGGCAACACATCCTGCCCTTCTGGTAACGTCAGCGCCTCACGGACTGTGGCGAGCGTTTGCTCAGCACGCAGATAAGGGCTCACTAACACTCGTTCGATATCCAGCGCCTGGCCGTTCAGCCAGCTCGCCATCTGGCGTGATTCATCACAGCCACAGATTGTTAAAGGGCGTACCGAATCACTTGCTGCTTCCAGAGCTGCATCGCCGTGACGCATGATAAAAACTTGCATAAAGCACCGCTGTTGTTTGTCGATATCGTCGGGTACCACAGCACCAGACGCTTCATTCTGCGAATGAACGCTGTGTTTTACCCCAATGGCTTCAGTATAGTCAACCGGTTGTTTATTAAATAAGCATATCTCAGAATGGTGCCGCGCCACCTGTTGCGCAGCCCCATTTCTAACCCGCTGAATCTGTGCGCCTATTCATGATTGTGCAGAAGTGTAAAAATTCGTTTGCGCTTCTGACATTGCCATTAAAGCATCACAGGGCGCAAAACGATCGCCCTGTTGCTGCATTAATGCGCGTAATGTGTTGACGATGTCAAGCACGCCACGCTGATCCATATAGCGGAACGGGCCGCCCAAAAACGGCGGAAAACCGATGCCAAATACAGCCGCTATATCGCCAGCTCTGGCACTGCTGATCACCGTTTCATCCAGACAGCGTGCCGCTTCATTCAGCATCATCATCACGCAGCGCTGTGCGATCTGCTCTTCGCTCTGCTTCGCCTGCGGTTTGACGTTCAATAACGCATAAATCGAATCATCCACTTTGCGTTTACCCGGCCAGCGTGAAGCGCTGTAAAGGTAGAACCCCTTTTGGTTTTTACGCCCTTTACGGCCATCCGCCAGGATAGCATTGACCGCATCGGGTGCACTGAACCGCGCACCGTAGGCCTGTTGCAAAATGGGGCTGATTTTACTGCCCACATCAATGCCCACTTCATCAAGCAGCTGCAGCGGCCCCACTGGGAAGCCAAACTTCACTAATGCGCGGTCGATATGATCCACCGGCTCACCTTCAAGCAGGCAACGCATTGCTTCATTTATATAGGGTGCAAGAATACGGTTAACGTAGAAGCCAGGGCGATCGGCCACTACCACCGCGGTTTTTCCCTGCTGACGAGCCAGCTGCACCGTGGTTGCGATAGTCTCGGCGGAAGTACCAGCATGCGGGATCACCTCCACCAGCGGCATTTTGTCGACCGGACTGAAGTAATGCAGACCAATCACATTCTCCGGGCGCTGCGCGTTTGACGCGATGTCGCCAATCGGCAGCGAGGAGGTATTAGAGGCAAAAATGGTGTGCGGCTGACACTGTGTTTCGATTTCCGCCACCATCTGTTGCTTAAGCGCCAGGTCTTCAAACACCGCTTCGATCACCAGATCGCGCTGGCTAAAACCTTGATAGTCCGTTCCGCCGCTAATGCGCGCCATCTGCTGTTGGCGTTCAGCCGCTTTTAGCTGGCGGCGTTTCACCTTTTGGCTCAGCAGATCCCAGCTATATTGCAACGCGTGATTGACGCCGTTAAGGTTGATATCTTTGATGCGTACCGGTAAACCGGCCTTGATCGCCGTTACGCTGGCAATGCCGCCCCCCATCAATCCGCCACCCAGCACACCAATCTGCTTCAGTGTGCGCGGTTCTGCATCAGCCATCGCTTCTTTCTTTAATGCGGTTGAGGCAAAGAACAGGCTGCGCAGCGCGGCCGATTCGGGGGTCATGGCCAACTGGCCGAATGCGCGAGCTTCAGCAGCATGGCCTGCATCGCTCCCCTGCTCCAGCCCCACCCGCACCACCTGCAGAATACGATCTGCTGCGGGATAGTTGCCTTGGGTTTTACTGTCCGTCTGGCGCTTTGCCATCGAGAATAATAATGTACGCATCAGCGGTGCCTGCATCAGCCGATCGCGGCGTGATAACTCACGACGCGAAATACGACCTTTGTGAACGCGTGCAATGGCGGTTTCCAGCAAAATCGATTGCGGAACGGCGTCATCTACTACACCCAGCTTTAATGCCTGCTTAGCGCGCAGTTGCTTACCACTGAGTATTAACGGTAACGCCTGCGGCACGCCAATTAACTTCGGCAGGCGTTGTGTGCCGCCGGAACCTGGCAGCAGGCCCAGCTGTACCTCGGGCAACCCCAACCGGGTTTTGTCATCCAGCGTGCAAATACGCGCACTGCAGGCCAGCGCCAGTTCAAGACCGCCCCCCAGACAGGCACCGTGTATCGCCGCCACTACCGGGAAAGGTAAGGCCGCAATTTCTGCCATCACCTCTTGCCCCTGTCGTGCCAGGGTTTCCGCCTCTTCTGCCGTTTGACACTGCGCGATCATGCTGATGTCCGCACCCGCCACAAAGTTATCGCTTTTACCGGAAATCAGCACCAAGCCCGCCAGCTGCGGATTACTGCGCGCCTCTGCCAGCACGGCTTTAATTTGCGGGACAAACTCGGCCTTGAGCGTATTCATCTTTTCGCCCGGCACATCGATGGTGATCACCCCAACATGGTCGAGGCGCATATGTAAATGGAAAGCGGACTCGCTCATTATTCAGCCTCCAGAACCATCGCGGTACCTAATCCGCCCGCCGCGCAGGCGGTCACCAACCCCAACCCGCCGCCGCGACGCCTTAGCTCTTGCAGCGTTTGGGTGATCATACGTGCGCCCGTGGCAGCAAATGGATGACCATAGGCAATCGATCCCCCCAGCACGTTGAATCGTTCTTCATTGACTTCACCCAGGGCATGCGGTCGATTCAGCACCTCGCGGGCAAAGCGTTCATCGCGGAACATTTTCAGATTAGCGAGCGTTTGCGCGGCAAAAGCTTCGTGCATATCAATCAGCGTCAAATCGTTGAGGGTGATGCCTGCTCGCTCCAGCGCCAGCGGGGACGCATAGGCAGGACCCAGCAGCATGTCTTGCCAGACATCAATGGCGGTGAAGGCATAGCTGCGCAAATAGCCCAATGGCGGAATACCCAACTCACGCGCGCGGCCTTCACGCATTAAAATCACCGCGGCTGCGCCATCGGTCAGTGGCGTGCTGTTGGCGGCGGTCACCGTACCATGGCGACGATCAAAGGCTGGACGCAGTTTGGCGTAATCACTGGCACTGGCGTTGAAACGGATGTTGTTATCCTGTTCGATCGGGGCTTTCCAAGGGGGCACAAAAGCAGGCATCACTTCTTGCGCCAGTACGCCAGATTGCCAGGCGCGGGCCGCATGCTGATGAGAACGCAGTGCAAGGGCATCTTGTTGTTCACGGGGAATGCCATGGGTTTTAGCCATCTGCTCGGCGGTGTCACCCATGCGCAAACCGGTGGAATACTCCGCAACGGCCGGTGGCACCGGTAAGAGGTCGCGTGGGCGCAGACGACGTAAGATTTGCAGCTTCTTGCTAAAGGTGCGGGCCTTATTGAGATCCACCAGCGCACGCGCCAGCGTCTTACTGACCCCTATCGGCAAAACGGAGGATGAATCGGCTCCACCTGCAATCCCGGCATCGATGGTGCCCGCCATTAAACTTTCAGCCACATTGGCCACGGCCTGAAAACTGGTGGCGCACGCCCGGCTAACGCTGTAAGCATCGGTGTGCACACTCAACCCGCTACTTAGCACGATTTCGCGCGCAATGTTTGGCGCTTCCGGCATCTGTACCACCTGACCAAATACCAGCTGGTCGATTACCTCGACCGGTAATTCGCTACGCGCCATGAGTTCAGACACCACCATGCGCCCCAGCTCAAGTGCTGGGATGCCATGAAAGTCACTCGCCTGACGAGCAAAAGGTGTCCGTAATCCGTGGGTTATGGCGATACGTTCGCCCTGACGCGTCAGCAGCGGCTGCGCTTTGCTCATTGCACTCACCTGTAATTTACGACCGTAGCATCATTGCCAAACAGGTCTGACCTGATCATCAGTGTTAACCAGGTGCTGCTAAGTCGCCAATAACAGAAGAAAAAAAGTGCGAGGGAAGACACGAAAAAGAGATAAGGCTGCCGAGAGGGCTTTCGGCAGCAGCAGGATTAGCGTAAGCCAAGTTGGAAAATCAGCGTCTCGGCCTGGCAGGCAAAGGTGAAATCGATATTGAGACGAACACCAGCCGCATCTTCAACAAAGTCAGCGCGAATATCACAAGGTTCGGACTCAACCTGACGAGCTTTATCGCTCAGGTGCGTCAGCATCGCCTCCGCTGCATGGCGGTCTGCAAACACGCCTGACCAGCTGGCCGTGCAATCGGTATTGTCCATCACGGTGCCGACATCGACACAGCAGCAAGCTGCGGTTTCGTTAGCACTGCATTTTTTAATGGCATCAGTCATTGCTCTCTCCTGACGATAAATCGACACAATCGGATCATTTTCTATCGCAAAGTGTACGCTCCACGCGCCCTGGCATCTATCTCTCAGCAGCTAAGTGACGAATATCACACTAAAAATTGATCCAAAACAAATTTGACCGCTATGCTGGAGAGGCATCGCCAAGATTTTGTTAAGCAGATCTGATTTTGTCGATCAAATTGGAAATATTTAAAAAACAATATTGCAACAAATACACAGGTCGGACCTATACTCGTCGCACTGGTCTGATATGTGTCTTTGTCGTCAGTCCCTACAATCCGCCGTCCTTTGTTACGCGACGTAACAACGTTTAATAATAAATCTAGATGAGGTTGTGGTCATGAACCATAAGAACCTGTTTGCAAAGTCAGCTGTGGCAGCTGCAGTGGCGCTCGTCTCTTCCCATGTTTACGCCGCAGGCTTTCAACTTAATGAATTCTCAGCAATTGGTTTAGGTCGTGCTTATTCGGGTGAAGGTGCGATGGGCGATACCGCCGCATCCGCCAGTCGCAACCCCGCGACCATGGCATTGATGGATCGTCCTTCGTTCTCCATCGGTGCTGTTTATATTGATCCTGAAGTGGATATCAGCGGTCAGAGCCCAACAGGCAACAGCCTCAATGCGAAAAACATTGCTCCGAATCAGTGGATTCCCAACATTCATTACGTTCACCCGATTAACGATCAGTGGTGGGTGGGTGCATCCGTCACCTCCAACTATGGCCTGGCAACAGAATTCAATGACGGTTATGCCGCGGGTGGATATGGTGGTAAAACCGACCTGATGACCGGCAATTTTAACCTTAGCACCGCTTATCGTTTGAATGAGCACTTCAGCTTCGGTGTTGGCTTTGATGCGGTATACGCCAAAGCGAAAATCGAACGTTATGCGGGGGAAGCGGGAGCACGTGTTGGCATGCCTGCGGATACTCAGGTTGCTCACCTGAAAGGTGATGAATGGGGTTACGGCTGGAATGCCGGTATTCTGTATGAAGTGGATAAAAACAACCGTTTCGGCTTCACCTATCGTTCAGAAGTGAAAATCGACTTCGATGGCGATTATAAGAGCAGCATCCCAACCGCTTACAACGGCACACCGCAGGCCATTGCCTTAGGTCTGCCCTATGGCACCAGCGGACAGACCATTCCGGGTTCACTGACCCTGAATCTGCCAGAAATGTGGGAATTATCAGGCTGGCATAAAGTGGCACCGCAGTGGGCGGTCCACTACAGCCTGACCTATACCAGCTGGAGTCAGTTCCAGGAGCTGAAAGCCACGGGCAGCAACGGTCAGACGCTGTTCTATAAAGATGAAGGTTTCAAAGATGCATACCGCATCGCGCTGGGTACCACTTACTTCTACGACGATAACTGGACCTTCCGTACCGGTATCGCTTTTGATGACAGCCCAGTTCCGGCTGATAAGCGTTCCATCTCCATCCCTGATCAGGACCGTCTGTGGCTGAGCGCCGGTGCTTCATATGCCTTCAACGAAGATGCGTCTGTCGACCTCGGTATCTCTTACATGCACGGCCAGAAAGTGACCGTGAAAGAAGGTCCTTACACCTTTAATTCCGAAGGTAAAGCCTGGCTGTACGGCGCGAACTTTAACTACAAGTTCTAAAACCAGTATTGCTATGAACAACGGCGACAGTGATGTCGCCATTTTTATTGACGGCGCGCTACCGGCCAATGTTCCGCTAAAAAGTCGATAAAGCAGCGCACGCGGGGTGACAAATAGCGTCCGGGCCAAATCGCCGAAAAACCGCTTTCGCGAATACAGTTGCCTGGCAACACTTCCACTAATGTACCCTGCGCCAGCAAATCCCCCACCACAAAATCCGGCACATAGCTAATGCCCATGCCCGCTAACGTGCTCTGCACCATCGCTTCGATATTGTTCACCGTCAGGGTGTGTGCAGGATGGAAATCACCCGTCACACGGAGATCCGCCAACTCCCAGTTTTGAATCAGACCTGTCGCCGGAAAGCGGAACAGAATGCAGTGATGATCGACTAATTCATCGCTACAGGAGGGAGTGCCCTGTAACGCCAGATAAGCGGGGCTGGCGCAAAGCACAAAGCGAAAGGGTCCCAGCGCACGCGCCTGCAGGCGTGAGTCCTGCATCTCACCGCTACGAATCGCGACATCAAAACCCTCATCAATCACATTGACCAGCCGGTCACTGAAATCAAAATCTAATTCTATATCGGGATAGAACTGGCTGAATAACGGAAGAAGTGGCGTGATCAGCCGGTATCCCACCACGGGTAATGAAACATGTAACTTGCCGCTGGGATGGGCGACGGCTTGCGTGATTTCTGCTTCAACATCACGTAACTGTTCCAGAATCGGGCGCGAACGCGTCAGTAGCAGCGCCCCTTCAACCGTCAGGCTGACGCTGCGTGTGCTGCGATTTAACAGCCTTACACCGAGTTGCTGCTCAAGCCGGGCCACATTCTTACCCACCGCAGAAGCAGAAATCCCCAGCAGTTGTGCCGCCTGAACAAAGCTCAATGTTTCAGCAGTACGTATAAAAGAGGTTAACGCTGTAAGACTGTCCATGATAATTAACCTTATGTCCGCAAAGTGTAAATATTAACCCTATTTATCATCATATATATCCGCAATAACCTGCCACATCACTTATTCCTTTTTTTGCGAGACTCTTCATGACGGAAATCAGTAGCACTTCTGCTTCAAGCGTCAGGATCAGCGCGACGCTGGCAATTTTGTTGGCTGCGCTTCTGCTTCCTCTGAGTTTTACTGGCGGTGTGGTCACCACCCCGGCCATCAGCATGGAACTGCACGGTGGGCCGTTGTCACTGGCGTGGCTCACCAACGGCTTTATGCTGACCTTTGGCAGTGGCCTGCTGGCGGCAGGCGTAGCCGCAGATAAACTTCGTCACAAGCGCATCTTCATTGCGGGTCTGGCGCTGTTCGCGATCAATTCGATGCTGATTGCACTGACCCAGAGTAGTTTTTCTCTAGGGATCTACCGCGCATTGCAGGGCATTGCGGCGGCGCTCACTTTAGCCGGTGGAGCCACGGCGCTGGCGCACCTCTACAATGGCCCCGCCCGTACGCGTGCGTTTAGTCTACTCGGCACCTTATTTGGCGTGGGCCTGGCTTTTGACCCTTTGTTGATGGGTATCATCACGGATGCGTTCAGTTGGCGCTGGGTTTATGCACTGCTGGCAGCCATGGCAGCTATTGTCGCTCTGGCTGGTCAACTCAGTCTGGTCTCTTTACCATCCGCGCCCTCTCCCGCAGCCGATATTCGCGGTACCGCGCTGTTTAGCTTCACACTGCTGGCATTGACCGCCACGCTGATACTGTTACCGCAATATGGGGTCGCGTCATGGGTAACACTGATCGGTCTGGCGCTGACCCTACTGGCTGCGGTCATCTTTATCCGCCACACCCAGCGCACTATCCATCCAGTGTTTAGCCTCTCGCTGCTGCGTCAGCCGCACTTTGCCGGTGTTCTGCTCTTGCCCGTGGCCACCTGTTATTGCTACGTGGTTTTACTGATTGTTATTCCACTGTTCCTGATGGGGGCACGCAATCTCAGTGAAACGCAGAGTGCGACCCTGTTGCTCTCTCTTACCGCGCCGATGTTGATATTTCCCGGCATTGCCGCCTGGCTCACGCGCTGGTTTGCGGCGGGTGCCATCTCCGTGATGGGTTTGCTGCTGGCCACGCTGGGATTAGTCGGGATGGCATACGCCCTGGGCTCCGTGAATCTGATGCTGCTCGCCTGCGCCATGCTGCTCACGGGCGCAGGAGCCGCATTACCCTGGGGGCTGATGGATGGGTTGGCCGTCTCCGCGGTATCTGTAGATCGTGCAGGTATGGCGGCAGGTCTATTCAACACCGTGCGCGTGGCAGGAGAAGGCATTGCGCTGGCAGTGGTGATGGCGTTGCTGGCGCTGCTTAACCGCATCGGCTTGCAGCAACACTTGCCGGATGTGGATAGCGGGGCACGGAATGCGGCTGCCATATGGTTATCCGGCAGCCATGTTGATCAAGCACAGGCAATCTTACCGCATGTTTCGGCAGCCATGCTGAAGTTGAACGTGCAACACGCGTATCAGATATTGCTGTACGGATTAGCCGCCATCACCCTAGGCTGCGCGGTACTGGTGGGCTTACTGCTCAAGCGGCCTGCAGACAACGGATAAAAAAATGGCGACTGTAAAAGTCGCCATAATTTTTATTGTGAATCGATATCTTTCAAATCGTCCTGAATCGCGCTGGCGTTCGGGTTCTCTTCCGGTTTCAACTTACCGCCATTGGCGAGGAAGTCATAACGCTGGAAGTAAGCGTTACGAATAAAGCTGTACGGATCTTGCTGCTGCTTGAGGATGGCATCGGAATCCAACAACTGCGCACGCGTTTCCACGCCTTCCAGAGTCCATTTACCGATAGACATCGGCCAGGTCAGCCAGCTCAATACCGGATAGAGCGTATCGACGTAGTCACCGCCATCCTGACGCACCGTAAAGCTACCATAACCCGGTAACACCACGTACGGACCGTAGCCCACACCGTAACGACCTAAGGTGCTACCAAAGTGGTGCGGCACTTCACGCGCCAGCTCTGGGTTCGCTTTGCCCGCTACATCGATAAATCCGCCCAACCCCAATACGGTATTGAGGAAGAAACGGGTAAAGTGCACCCCCGCCTGGCGTGGTTCACCCACCAGGATTGAGTTAAGCATGCTGGCGGGTTCGTCCAGGTTGCCGAGGAAATTACTTAAGCCGCTGCGCGCAGGCACAGGCACGTAGTCGCGCCAGGCAACCGCAACCGGACGCACCACATAAGGATCCAGCACGTTGTAGTTGAAGTTAAACATCGTGCGGTTAAAGCCTTCGAGCGGATCGCTACGCTGGGCAGGCTGGGTAGGATCGGCCGGTTTTGAACTGGCACATCCCACCAGCAGCAAACTGGCCAGCGCCAGACCGGTCAGGCGGTTATTCATTCTTATCTCCCTGTGCGGTTGAAAAATGTATCGCTTCAGGGCTGCTGTTGATTAATTTCCACAGCCAGTTGCTGATGACCATCCCAGGGGGTGATCGCGCTGAGACCAAACCAGTCACCCGACTGAGGATTGGCACTACCATCGCGCGAAATACGCACCCTGACCTGCACCTGATGCTGCGCCGAAAGCAGGCGGTCTGGCATCATGGCATTGCTGTCATCGAGCGTGAGCGATAACGGGAAGTGGCTCAGCGGTAAACGCTTCACTGCCACAGGCACCGGTGAAACACCGTCAGACACAGAAATATACATCACTCCGCCTTGCGGTAACATTTTTTCTGCCTGCGGGGTTAAATTCACCGTCAATGCCAGATGACTATTTTGCTGCCCCGCGTCCGTTTTCGCTTGTTCAATGCTGCGCTCGATCATAGTAATGCGCTTATCGCCCGCTGGTAACAGCTTCAGCATCACCTGCCACGCACCGATGGCCTGATCGTACTGCTGCTGTTCAAAAGCATTAAATGCCAACAGACTCAGCGTGCGAATATTGCTGTGATCGCGTTTTAACAGATCTTTCAGCATCACGTTCGCCTGGCGATTATCCTGTGGATCGCTGGAACGAGTTAACACTTCCGCATAATCCTGCTGTAACTCCAGATTGTCGGGAGCCAGTTGCAGCGCGCGCTGGAACGCCTGGCTGGCATTGGTGGCGTTATTTAGCACCATGCCCAGTCGGCCCAGCATCGTCCAGTCATTAAGATTCTGCGGGTCGTTCTGCAACGAAGTACGCAGACCTAGTTGTAAACGCGCCAACTCTTCCATGGTCAGCGGTGCGGCTTTCGGGTCCATGACACGGGCACGCAGTTCAGGATACTCCTGTTGCACGGTGACCCATCCTGCCAACTGGCCCAGCCCCCCGGTTTTCAGATAAAAACCGACCGAGACCACCAGCAACACCACCACACCGGGTAGCAATACCCAGCGACTACTTTGATGAATACGCGCGGCGTGAGCGTCAGGCACATCGGTCAGCAGAGTTTGTTGCAGCTCGCGCACCATCTCTGGTCGCTCGGCCACCACGCCTTCCTCTTCATCACGCTCAAGTTCGCGCAGGCGCTGCTGATAGAAATCCGTGTTCAGGCGATCGCGATCGCCACTGCTGGCCACACGCTGGCGCCAGCCTGCGCTGACAAACAGCACCGATGCCGCCACCAGCAAAATAATCAGGGTAATCCAAAATCCAGTCATTACGGCTTCCCGTCACGCTTTAGAATCGCCGCAAGGCGTTGTTGTTCATCGTCATCAAGATCGCTTCGCGTCCGACCACGACGATTACGCAGAATAATGATCAGCGCCCCCAGCACCACAAACAGCGCAGGCCCCGCCCACAAAATCAGTGTGGAGGGCGTGACCGGCGGTTCATAAGTGACGAAGTTACCGTAGCGCGCCACCATGTAATCGATGATCTGCTGGCGACTCTGGCCCTGCTTCATCAGTTCATAGACTTTGAGACGCATGTCGGCGGCAATCATTGCATTAGAATCTGCAATGCTGTTGTTCTGGCATTTAGGGCAGCGCAAAGAACCGGTAAGATCGCGGTATTGCTCTTCCTGCTGCACCGAATCGAATTGGTAAGTATCGATAGCCGCCCACAGGCTGGTGCTGAGCAGAATACCCGCTAACAAAAGCAGCAGACGCTTCATGCTCCCGCCCCCTTACTGTATTTATCCCATAGCGGCTTCACTTCTTCATTCCACACGCGGTCATTCATATCACCCGCATGGCGATAACGAATAATGCCATGGCCATCGATCAGGAAGGTTTCCGGTGCGCCATACACGCCAAGATCCAGACCCAGCATGCCGTCACCATCATACAAGCTCAGCGCGTAAGGATTGCCCAACGTGTTCAGCCAGGTCACCGCTTTGGTCCGGTCATCTTTATAGTTAAGACCCACAACGCGGATGCCTTTCTCTGCCAGCGTATTAAGGTACTGATGCTCCGCACGACAGGTTGGGCACCAGGTGGCCCAGACGTTCAGCAGAATCGGCTTACCGTCGGTCAGCACCTGTTGGTCGTAGATTTTCCCCGGTTTGTCGAGCGCTTCCAGCTTGAACACTGGCACCGGTTTGCCAATCAAGGCCGATTCCAGACGGGTAGGATCGTCACCGTTGGCGTTGCGTGACAGCTGCCACAACAACGCCGCTGCCAACAGCAAAAACAGCACAAGCGGGATGAAAAGGATTTTCTTACTCATGCCAACTCCTCCCGCTGCGCTTTTTTACGCGAACGGTAGCGCGGATCAAGCAGACAGAGCACGCCACCCACTGCCATAAAGACACCACCGAACCAGATCCAGCGCACGAACGGTTTGTAGTAAATACGTACCGCCCAGGAACCATCATCCAGCTCTTCGCCTAATGCAGCGTAAAGATCGCGCGTGAAGCCACCGCTGATAGCCGCTTCGGTCATCATGGTGCGGGCCGCGGTATAGAAGCGTTTTTCTGCATGCAGTACTGCTTCGGGTTTACCATCACGCGTGACGTCGATAATCGCCACACCGCCACTGTAGTTTGGTCCCTGCAGATTATGTACATCGCGGAAAATGAAGTGATAATTATGGATATCCACGGTATCACCTGACTTCATGCGTACATCGCGTTCCACGCTGTACTGCGTGCTGAAGGCAATCCCGACAACAGTCACCGCCACGCCAAGATGGCCCAGCACCATGCCCCAGTGGCTGCGCGTCAGATGACGCAAGCCCTTAAGGAAACTATGACGATGGGTAGCGCGTTCATGCAATTCCATTAACGTCAGCAGAATCACCCAGATCGCCATCAGCAGGCCGATCACCGTCATCGCTTCAATGCGATCCTGCAGCAGCCACGGCAGTGCGATCGACAGGATCAACGTCACCAGTAAGCCCACGCCAAGACGCTTCCACAATTTCTGTGGCTCATCACGACGCCAGCGCACCAACGGCCCGATGCCCAGCATCAGCGCGAACGGTGCCATCAACCAGGTGAACATGGTGTTAAAGAAGGGTTCACCCACTGAAATACTGCCTAGCCCCAGTTGCTTGTGCACCAGCGGCAGCAGCGTACCCAGCAGCACCACCAGCATGGCAGCAATCAGCAAGACGTTATTGCCCAGCAGGAAAGATTCGCGCGACCAGACTTCGCTCTGTACGCGGCTGCGAACCTTGCCGCCTTTAATCGCGTAGAGCAGCAGTGAGCTGCCAATCACAATCACCAGGAAGGCGAGGATAAACATCCCGCGCGCCGGATCGGAGGCAAATGAGTGCACCGAGACCAGCACGCCAGAGCGCACCAGGAAGGTGCCGAGCAGGCTCAGGGAGAATGCTGTGATCGCCAGCAGCACTGTCCAGGACTTAAAGCTGCCGCGTTTTTCAGTGACCGCCAGCGAGTGCATCAGCGCGGTACCGGCCAGCCATGGCATAAAGGAGGCATTCTCAACCGGATCCCAGAACCACCAGCCGCCCCAGCCGAGTTCGTAATACGCCCAGGCAGAACCCAGCACAATGCCAATCGTCAGGAACACCCATGCGGCGGTGGTCCATGGACGTGACCAGCGCGCCCAGGCCGTATCCAGACGTCCCGCCATCAGTGAGGCAATGGCGAAAGCAAAGGCTACGGAGAAACCGACATACCCCATATAGAGTAACGGCGGATGGAAAATCAGGCCGATATCCTGCAGCATCGGATTGAGGTCGTTGCCATCAATCGGGAAGTTCGGCAAGGTGCGGGTAAACGGATTGGATGTCAGGGTGATAAACAGCAGGAAGCCGAGATTGATCATCCCCATCACCGACAACACGCGCGCCAGTGCATCCTGCGGCATACCGCGGCTGAAGATCGCCACGGCCACTGTCCAGGTACTCAGCAGCAGCAGCCACAACAGCAGAGAACCTTCGTGTGCGCCCCAGGTTGCTGCGATGCGATAGTAAACCGGCAACAAGGTGTTGGAGTTCGTAGCGACATAGCCGACGGTGAAGTCGTTGACGATAAACGCATGTACCAACACCAGGAACGCCGCCGCGATGCAGACGAACATGCCCCAGGCCAGCGGACGTGCCAGCGCCATCAAACGTGCATCCTGGCGGGTTGCTCCCCACAACGGGTAGATACTTAACAGCAGCGATAATGCCAGTGCCAGGCAGAGTAAAAAGCTACCAATTTCCGGAATCATGATTGCGCACCTGCCTGCTGATAAGTGGCGGCAGGCCCTTTGTGATTTTGCTTCATCGCATCTTCAATTTCTGGCGGCGTGTATTTCTCGTCATGCTTGGCGAGGACTTCTTTTGCCACCACCAGGTGGCCATCTTCCAGCACGCCCTGAGCGACCACGCCCTGCCCTTCCCGGAACAGGTCCGGCAAAATGCCTTCGTAGCTGACGCTGATCACGCCGTTGGCGTCATACAACTTGAAGGAGACGGCGAGTGTTTTAGGATCGCGTTTTACGCTGCCCGGCATCACCATACCGCCCACGCGCAGACGCTGTCCGGTTTCAGGCATTTGATGCGCTTCGCCCTTGCCATACAGAATTTCACTTGGGGTGTAGAACAGATCGATGTTGGAACGCAGCGCGTACATCACCAGCGATGTGGCAAGACCTAAGCCCACCAAAATCGCCACCACCACATACAGGCGGTTACGACGACGGATATTCACACAGATTCTCCTGCTGCTTCACTGGCAGCTTTTTTCGACTTCGCCGCGCGGATGCGGCGCTCCCTGGATTGACGCTGGCGAATCTCCGCCAGCAAGCGGCGACGGAACAGCACGGTGTGCAGCACCAGACCGAATAAGGGAATCAATGTGAGGATCACGGCGAGCCAGACATAAAAGGCATAGCCGCCCATGGCAAAGAAGTCGCTCCACGACGAGAAAGCTGGGGTCATGCTTTGCGCCCTCCCTGAGCCACATCAATCGCCCAGGGACGATGACGCTCGGTAAACAGGATCAGGTTACGCAGACGCATTAGCGTTAGGGCACCAAACACCAGCAGATAACCGAGGATCGCCCAGCGCAGCGGTGTGCGCATACTTGGCGCGATGGCCTGCTGCAGAATACCTGAAGATCCCTGATGGAGCGTGTTCCACCACTGCACCGAGAAATGGATAATCGGCAGATTGACCACGCCCACCAGAATCAGGATACCCGCGGCGCGACCCGCCGTACGGCGGTCTTCAAACGAGTGATAGAGCGCAATGACACCCATATAGATGAACAGCAGCACCAGTTCAGAGGTCAGGCGCGCATCCCAGATCCACCAGGTGCCCCACATCGGTTTGCCCCACGCAGAGCCGGTGATCAGGGCGATGAAAGTGAACACCGCACCAATTGGTGCCATCGCCGCCGAGACCAAATCCGCCATCTTCATCTGCCAGACCAGGCCAATAAAGGCGGCAATCGCCATTGAGGCATAGACCCCCATTGACCACATCGCTGCGGGCACATGAATGTACATAATACGGAAGCTGTTGCCCTGCTGATAATCCGCCGGTGCAAAGCCGAAGCCCCACACCCAACCGAGTAGCAGCGTTGCCACGCCCAATACGGCGAACCACGGAATCAAGCGACCGCATAGTTGGTAAAGCCGTTCAGGCTTCGCCCACTGGTGTAACCATTTCCACATTTGCATAGCTCACAATAAAAGAATTCGGTATCCGGCTGCTCTGGGGCAGCAAGAATCAGTGCAGACTAATACGCAAAGCCGCAGCAGTTGCGAACGGCGAAAGTGTTGCGCTCACTGCCAGCATGGCGCCAAGAATCGCCAGATAACCTCCGATCGGCAGCCCTTGGCCCGCGGCATCAATCGCCGCGCTGGCAAAAATCAGTACCGGTATCGACAACGGCAATACCAGCAAACTCAGTAGCACACCGCCGCGTCGCAGCCCCACCGTTAACCCTGTACCAATCGCGCCCAGGAAACTTAGGGTGGGTGTGCCGAGCAACAGTGTCAGCGCCATCGCACGCCAGCCGGAGAAATCCAGCGACAGCAGTAACGCCGCCAGCGGCGATAATAAGATCAACGGCAAGCCGGTAATTAACCAGTGCGCAATCACTTTGCCCAGCACGGTGACCGGCAGCGGAGTGGGCAGCAAAAGTAGTTGCTCAAGCGAACCATCCAGAAAGTCATCACGAAACAGCCGTTCCAGCGCCAGCAATGACGCCAATAACGCAGCAACCCACGCGATGCCGGGTGCAATGCGAGCCAACTGCTGTGGATCCGGACCGATACCCAAAGGAAACAGCGTGATAACAATCAGGAAAAACCACAGCGGGTTGATCACCTCTGCACCGCTACGAAACGCAATTTTTAACTCTCGCTGGATGACCCGGCCTAACATCAAGCCCACTCCGAAGTCAGACGAATTTTGCGCACGCGATCACTGTCACCGGGTAAATCCTGATGGGTGGTCAAAATAACCGCGCCTCCGTTATCGGCATGTTCAGCAAAGCGGGCCATTAATTTTTCCACGCCGCCTTTATCAATCGCCGTAAGCGGCTCATCCAGAATCCAGACTTTTGCCGTGCTCAGCCACAGGCGTGCCAGTGCAACGCGTCGCTGCTGTCCAGCCGACAGTTGTGCCACAGGCACCTCTTCATAACCCAACAGGTTGACCTGCTCCAGCGCCTCAAACAGGTGTTCCTCATCGTGATCACCGTGCCAGAACTGCAGGTTTTCCATTGGCGAGAGTACTGATTTCACGCCCGGATGATGGCCAAGATAAAGCAGGTTTTGGTGCCATATTTCGCGTTGCTGACGCGTCGGCTGCGATTGCCACATCACTTCCCCCTCTTCTGCCCGGCTCAAACCCGCCAGTAAGCGTAACAGTGAGGTTTTTCCCGCCCCGTTAGGACCTTCAATTTGCACAATGTCACCCGGTTGCACATGGAAGCTGAGTCCATGAAACAAGGTTCGCTCATCGCGAACGCATGAGAGATTAATGACTTCGAGCATGAAAGAGGGAATCGCAGCAATGAAATAAGGCGGGGATAATACCACAATGAATCTGTGGGCCGAAGTCTGTGAGTTGGCTCTCACTTCCCTCAAAGGGGGTATTCGTGCGCATCAGATCAATAAACTGCTCAAAAAAACGCCTCCGTTAAAATCTTGTTACTCTTAAATTGAATCTTAGTAACATTTCGCCCTTGATAAAAACGTCTACGCTTATTACGCGCTGGCATTATCACTGGGGGAAAACATGAAGCAATTGCCATCCATTACAGAACATGACAACGATGTGGAAAGCGAAGAAAAGGAGCAAGGCAAAGAGATTGAGGTAGACGAAGATGCCTTGCCTTCAAAGGCTGCCGCTATTCATGAAGAGATCCGTCAGGACGGTGAGAAAGAGTTAGAGCGCGACGGCATGGCATTGCTTTGGTCTGCTATTGCCGCTGGGCTTTCCATGAGTGCCTCGCTAATGGCAAAAGGGATTTTCCACGTACATTTAGCGGAGGTGCCGGGTGGTTTTCTACTTGAGAATCTGGGTTACACCTTTGGCTTTGTTATCGTGATTATGGCGCGTCAGCAGCTGTTCACCGAAAACACGGTCACAGCCGTATTGCCCGTGATGCACAAACCCACCGGTGGCAATATGTTGCTGCTTTTACGCCTATGGAGCGTAGTGCTGGCGGGAAACCTGATCGGTACTGCACTCGGCGCACTGGCGTTTAATCATATGCCTATCTTTGACGATGCCACACGCCAAGCCTTCACCTCGATCAGCGAAAAAGTGATGGCCAACTCCCCGCACGAGATGTTTGCCAACGCGGTGATTTCCGGCTGGATCATCGCCACCATGGTCTGGATGTTTCCCTATGCGGGAGCGGCGAAAATTGTGGTCATCGTGATGATGACGTGGCTGGTCGCATTGGGCGATTTGGCTCATATCGTGGTGGGTTCGGTCGAGGTGCTTTATCTGGTATTTGCTGGCACTCTGCCTTGGTATGAGTTCTTCTGGCCATTCGCCCTGCCAACTTTGCTGGGCAATATTACCGGCGGTACGCTGATTTTTGCCTTAATCAGCCATGCCCAGATTCGCAACGATATGAGCGAAGCGGCAAAGGCCAAAGCCAAGGCTGAGCAGAAACGGAAAGAGAAAGCGCAAGGTCAGTCGAAGTGAAGTTTGGTACTAGATTGTTGATAGATTGAGCAATCAAGCTTTTCACGGTTAAATTTTGCGGGTCGGTACGCTATACTGCGCGCCGCGTCTCCTTAGTTAAATGGATATAACGAGCCCCTCCTAAGGGCTAGTTGCAGGTTCGATTCCTGCAGGGGACACCATTAGCCGCATTCCCCCTTCAAAACAACCAGCGTGCAAACGCCAGGCTCAGCCCAGCCGTGCTCAACATACCTGCCACGATCCATTTGGTTTGTTTGGTGATCTCGACATGAATTTTAGCTATCTCCTGATGCAGATCGCCTTTGGTGACGTAGTTGGATTTGATCACTGCGATATCAGTTTTCACCGATGCCATATCGGTTTTCAGGGTTTCCGTATCAGTCTTCAACGTATTAATATCAGTTTTCATCGTTTTAATATCCGATTTCATCTCAAGCACATCAGCTTCCAACTTCGACACGCGCATTTCCATTTTACTACCTCACATAAGTTGAACATGTAATTTAATGATGAATAACAATGCGTTAATGATTTCCATTGTACAGCGTTCTAGCGCAAATTCATCACAATGTCGGTGTCAGAGAGGAGATATGAGACGTTTCTCGCAGAGAGAATTTGGGCTGTTTCAGTCAATTACAGCGAAATCAAATCTGATGCGCGCTTTGACGCCACACCGAGGGCGTGACGCCATCCTCCTCCTCACAATCAAACGGATTGAAGAGTCAGATTTACTCGCAAAGATGTTCGATAACTGGCGAAGGGATCAATTAACCACAAATAATTCCGGGTCTTCATACGAAGTAAAAATGCGTTATCAACTTGTAGGCTGCACTGCCAACAGCGATTAAGGCTGGAACACCCAGTAAAATCGAGAGCTTAGCTTCAGAGATCTTCTTATCGACTGTATCTGTTGAAGGCTTTTTAGCGAGTGACTCTTTGATGCTGTCCAGTTTCTCAAGTACGGTGACCATATTTCTATCAATGGATTTTACATCAGCCTTTAACTCATCCACATCACGTCGAATGTATTTGACATCAGATTCAAGTTTTACAACGCGCGATTCGAACATGTTTCCTCCGTCATTGTCCCCTGGATAATGGAACCTGTTCTGCTCAGACAGAAATGCCCCTCTGTTTAGCAGGGTGTCACTCCGCACCTTCAAAACTGCCATTTTGCAAAACCTCATAAGTTGAACACGTAATTATAACAATAAAAACAATATCTTGATGGGTTGCATTGTATCTCAAGCGATGGAAAAATCACCGCATTAAGCATGTGCGTGAATGAATCTGAGACGTTTCTCGCAGTGTAATTTCGGCTGTTTCAGTGAATTACAGCGAAATTAAATCTGATGCGCGCTTTGACGCCACACTGAAGGCGTGACGCCATGCTGCTGGCGGAAGCGGTTGCTGAAGTGGCTGGAGGAGTGGAAACCACAGCGCAGTGCGATCTCGGTTAACGGCAGGGAGCTGAACTTCAACAGTTGCAGTGCGGTATCCATGCGGCGGCGCATCACATATTGATGCGGTGCTTCACCTACGCTGCTGCGGAACATGCGTGCAAAATGGTATTCGCTTAAGGCAGCTTCGGCGGCTAATTGCGCCAGGGTTAATGGCTGATCCAGCTGGGCATCAATATACGCCAGCACACGACGCAGCACCGCTGGGGCAAGGCCGCCTCGGACTTGAGGTGCCTGCCATTGCACTTCACTGTAACGCTGTAAAAGATGCGTCATCAGCAAAGTTGAGGCACTGCTCAACATTAACTGGTTAGCCGGTTGCTGCCAGTCCACGCTCAGCAGGAAATGGCGATAAAGCTGCGTGATGCGATCGTCATCGGCAAAGATTTTTTCGTGCAGATTGAGCTGAGCGGGACTGCGATCCCAAATCTGCTCGCCCAGATGGCGCAAATGCGCATCGGTACAATAGAGATGCACGAACGACAAATCTGACCGCAGGTCCCAGGTGGATTCCACACCAGAAGGCATCAGGCAAAAGCGATCCGGGCCGCCACCGTTGCGCCAGCCGTGGGGCGTTTTATGCCAGGTGTCATAGCCATCTGCGGTATACAGGCTGAGCGTATGGTGATCGCTGAGATTGGTCACGCGATCGCCACTGTTAAACCACGCCGCCAACTTGATGCCACTCGACAGCTGCACGCTATCGCGCAGTTGCGCTTTGTGGCGCTGCAGCATGTCGAAGGTCTGGTAATCAGGCATGGAAGGTGTCTACTCGCAGTTCAATTAGGCACAGTTTACGTATCTCTTCGGACAGAAGACAGACCAGCATGGGACATGATGGAAAAAATGCGCAAGATTTTGCAATTATCCCGCAAAGCCCTGCAAGCGTCTCTGCGTTGAAATCAGCACACTGCAGCCATGATTTTGCTGGAGAGTATCTGATGAACATAATGCTTTACCTTGCAGTCGTGCTTATTTGGGGCACCACCTGGATCGCGATTTTTCTACAACAAGATGCCGCCAATACCCCGGTGTTGGTGGCGGTGTTTTGGCGTTTCTTACTGGCATCTGTACTGATGCTGGTAATCCTGAAACTGTTAAAACGCCTACGACCACTGGACAAACAAGACCACCTGTTTTGCGTGCTGCAAGGCTGCTGTGTGTTCGGCTTCAATTTCGTCTGTTTTTATCATGCGGCGGCGTGGATCAGCAGCGGACTGGAATCAGTGATTTTCTCCATGGCGGTGCTGTATAACGCCCTCAATAGTTGGATTTTCTTCCGCCAGCGCCCACCGTTTCGCCTGTTGCCTGCGGCAGTATTGGGGCTAGGAGGAATCGTCGCGCTGTTCTGGAATGATATTCAGGCTGCACATCCCGCGCCACAGCTGCTGTGGGGCGTCGGACTCAGTGCCTTGGGCACATTGGGCTTCTCGCTGGGTAATATGATCTCCACCCGCCACCAGCGTCGTCAACGCGACGTGCTGACCACCAACAGCTACGCCATGCTGTATGGCGCGATTATGATGGCGGTTCTGGCACTGCTGAACGGTGATTCACTGGCCCCTGCGCTCAATCTGCAATGGCTTGGCTCAATGAGTTATCTGGCCATCTTTGGTTCTGTGTTGGGTTTTGGCGCCTATTTCACGTTAGTAGGCCGTATTGGTGCCAGTCAGGCCGCTTACAGCACCCTGCTATTCCCGTTGGTGGCGCTCACGCTGTCCACCGTCTATGAAGGATATCAGTGGCATGACAATGCGATTGTTGGACTGGTGATGATTCTGGCAGGGAACATGGTGATGTTCGTACGCTGGCCGAAGGCGCGCAAATTGCGCCTGGCCTGATAAAGCGAGAGCGGGCATTGCGCCCGCTCTTTTTTCCTCTAACGCCAGCCCTGCACGCCGATATTGAGCTGGTGAGGTTTATTGATGGCTTTTCTGGCAATCCAGTAAAGCAGAACGCGTTCATCATCTCTGTCGCGATCGGCCATAGCCAGTAGTTTCAGCGACAGCGTGGATTTAGTCACAGGCTGATGCTCATCGCTTAACTCGATCACCGCCTGACCGATGATGCAGCAAACTTCATCCTCGCTTGACGCGGATTCATATGCTCGGTCTGTCATATTTCCTCCTGTTTAGTGAGTTTTAAGCCTGGCAAAAGCTGGCGAATTTGCAGGCGATAGGGCGCAATTGATACAACTCATTACACATACTCACTAACAGTAATCACCTGTTGTTGATTGACACTGACGCTTCGTTTATTCGTTGCCAATGCCATTCATACCCGTTTCACTGCATTTCATTCCGCCCTCCAGTCCATTCACGCCCTCACCTGCCCCGCACGCGCGTAAGGCGCTTATTATCGCTGCAGATTCCGTATTCCCTGAGGGGAGATAAAAATGAAAACAGCCCTAACCGCGCAACACCAGCGTACTCGTATGTTTACCCTAATTGGCACCATCATCACCCAGTTTGCCCTGGGTTCGGTCTACACCTGGAGCCTGTTCAACGGCCAACTGGCGCATAAGTTGGATGCACCAATCAGCCAGGTCGCTTTCTCGTTTGGTTTGTTAAGTCTGGGACTGGCGATCGCCTCGTCACTGGCGGGCAAACTGCAGGAACGATTCGGCGTTCGCAACGTCACCATCGGCGCTGGGATCTTAATGGCCATCGGCTTCTGGCTCACCGCCCATGCCGATAACCTGATGATGCTGTATCTCAGCGCAGGCATTCTGGTCGGTCTGGCTGATGGTGCCGGTTACCTGTTAACCCTGTCTAACTGTGTGAAGTGGTTCCCAGAGCGTAAAGGGCTGATCTCCGCCTTTTCGATTGGTGCCTATGGATTAGGCAGCCTCGGCTTCAAATTCATTTGTGGTGCGTTGTTGAGTACATATGGCCTAGAAAACACCTTTATGATTTGGGGTGTGCTGGCCATGAGCATGATTATCATCGGTGCCTTGATGATGCGTGATGCACCAGTGCAGCAAACCAGCGGTAATGCGCAGTTGCAGGCAAAAGATTACACCCTGGCGCAATCAGTACGTTTGCCGCAGTACTGGATGCTGGCGCTGATGTTCCTCACCGCGTGTATGAGCGGCCTGTACGTTATCGGCGTGGCGAAAGATATCGGCGAAGGTATGGTGCATCTGACCACACAAACGGCAGCCAATGCGGTCACGGTGATTGCCATTGCTAACCTTAGCGGTCGTCTGATTCTTGGCGTACTGTCCGATAAAATGGCACGCATTCGCGTGATTTCTCTGGCGCAGATGGTCTCGCTGGTCGGCATGAGCATCCTGCTGTTCACGCGTATGAATGAAACCACCTTCTTCCTGTCGCTGGCTTGTGTCGCCTTTAGCTTTGGCGGCACCATCACCGTGTTTCCTTCGCTGGTCAGTGATTTCTTCGGTCTCAATAACCTGACCAAAAACTACGGTCTGATCTACCTTGGCTTTGGTATCGGCAGCGTAATGGGTTCTCTGGTGGCTTCGGTGTTCGGCGGCTTTACCGTCACCTTCAGCCTGATTATGACGCTGCTGGTGATTTCGCTGGTATTGTCGCTCAGTATCCGTCTGCCAAATCGTCAAAACGTCAGCGAACCTTTGCTGCATAATTAATTTTCCGGGATGCCGCAGCCTGTGCGGCATCCACTTTCTCCATCTTTTCTGCACAAATAAAGCGTTATTGAGAACAACTGTTATTTAGCATTGCATTTCAGATTATTCGCGCTATTATCTTTATGTATTCAGCTTTATCTGATTGGTTTATTCCCCGCCCAGACGTTTTTAGCTTTAAATTGACATATCTGGTAATAGATCCAGAAATAACTCTACATTCCCTGCATCTTCACTCCACTTTTTCCCAGTAATCTGGCTTCATTGAAAAAGAGGAGGACTCTCCATGAAAACGTTTATTAAAATTGCTTCGGTTGCGGCCATTATGACCATGTTAAGTGGCTGTATCGTCCATGACGGTTACAGACACGGACCAGGTTGGGGCAATGGCGGTGGCTGGCATCATGACCGTGGCTACCATGGTCGCCACTGGTAATTGGGCAAAGCACACACAGCAAATAATAAAAAAATAAAAAGGGCGGGAATTTATCCCGCCCTTTCTTTTAGCTTTTTACCGCATAATTACATTGGTACCAGGCTTTCTTTAATCCTGGTAAATGGCTTTCCTGCGCAGGCAATGATTCCACTTTATCGAAACCTCGCTGGTTACAGTAATTAGCCAGATCGAGTTCCATCGCATCTTTATTTAGCTTTTGCGGATCGTAGCGGTACTGAACAGTATTTGAGCTGGTATCTTCATCAACACGTTCAAATCCACCGGGTTTGCTGACGCTACAACCGGCCAGCATAAAGAGCGCCATCGCGCTAATAAATATTTTTTTCATTAGGATGTCCTCATTAGATGCCGCAGTTTAAAAGGCAGCATCGCGCGCATCTATAGGAATCAGGCGCGAAAATTTTCAAAAAACAAAGTTTTTACCAATTAAATTGATAAAACCAAACGGTTTTCCTTCGCTCACAGGCAATGAGAAGATGCCTACAGACGTAACAAAGTCTGCACCACACCAGGTGATACCCAGAAAAGAAAAACCAATAGTGACCTTTGTGCCCGCGCTGAGCGGGCTTTTTTTTGCCCGCTAACGCTAACCGGTTAGGCTGACCATCTTACGTAAAAGATTGGCGGCTTGTTTGGCAGGCAATGCGAGAATGCCGCTGTAGAGATCAATCGACATGGCACACATCGCGCTGCGATCGACGGCGGTGTCTGCTGGCATGTTGAGCTGTTGCAGTTTATCGCCCCACTTCCCGTAGAGTTTTTCGACGATGCTTTGCAAATCCCGCTGCGCCAGGGCCTGATCCAAGGGTTGATCGTTGCCTGTGCTCTTTAGCAACAGCTGATCGAGTGCCTGTGCGTCCCGCTGGTAGAGTTCCGGTGACAAGGCTTGTTGCAGGTTAATCCCGCCATTGACCTGTGGGTAAAGAAAACGGAAACAGCGCTGTGGTTCAGGCTGCTGCAATGCCTGCATTTCTTCTACTGAGACGCGCAAATAATTGACCAACGTAGCATCATCGGCACGCGCCATACGCTGGTTGACTAAATCCATCAGCCAGCCCCGTAGTTCACCCAGCGCCTGGTCGGTGGGAACGCCTTCCATCCGCTTGTGGAGCAGTTCTCGGTTAAGCAATTGCCATAGTGCCGGTTCCTGGGTTTTCAGCAAACGATAGCCCGGAGCCAGACTGAGTTGTGTCGAGACTTCCTGAGCCAGCGCCTGCCGCTCTTGACGAGGATGCAGCCAGCTAAACCACAGTAAGTTGGCCAGCACTAACGGCAGCAGAAAGAGAATCACTCCCTGCCATAAACGCAGCGATGTGGTGCGAACCAACACAATGATGATGATTGCCAGCAGCACAAAGGCCACCAGCGTAATGGGGAAAAGCGAGAGCATGGAGCGTGATTAATCCTTGCGAACGTCAATCAATACCGGACAGTTGGCGCGCTCAATAACGGCTGCGCTAACCGAACCTTTCAGCAGACGGTTAAAAGGCGAAAGATGGCGGCGGCCAATAATAATCATGCTGGCCTTTAGCACATTGGACTGGGCCACAATGGTTTCCGCCGCTTCACCGGCCATAATCAAGCCTTTCGCTGCTACACCCGCACGCAATAGTGGCGCCAGCGCGTGACGTACCACCATTTCTGCGGTGTTTTGTTCATCTTTTGCGGCCACGAAATCGTCGGGATCCTCTCCGGCATCAATTTCGATGGGCTGATTGCAGGATGAATAGGCCGGGTCGACGCAACACAGCACCGTCACCTGCGCCTGTTGCGCTAACGCCTGTTCAATAGTCAGCGCAATCACTTTTTCTGCCACCGGTGAGTTATCAATGGCCATCAGCAACGTTTTCATCAGTTGGTTATCCTTCCACAGCGGTCATTTTGCCAATTTCGCGAATTATCGCCTCTTTGCACTTCAAGATTTCCTCACGATAGCGCGCTTCCTGTTTATGAAAACGAGCGGTTGGCACCAGCAACGAGATAGAAAAGCGCCCGAACAAGGTGTCGATCGCCACTGCCATGGTGGAAATACCTTCCAGCGTTTCGCCGCGATCGATGGCCAGACCGCTGATGCGTACTTCAGCAATCAACTCCAGCAGTTGCGGCAGGGTTTTCACTGTCATCTCAGTGAGCTCTTTATAAGCTTCACCGACCATCACTCGCACATCGTCATCACTCTCCAGCGCCAGCAATGCGCGACCGCCAGAGGTACTGTAAAGCGGAAGATTCAGCCCAATACGCGGCACCACACGCAATTCACGTGAGGCCACCACATAATGCACGATCGCCAGCTGTGTGCCGCTGGCGCGCGCCAGTGAGACGGTCTCGTTGATTTCTGCTGAAAGTTGTTCCAGGAACGGGCGCACGATTTCAACCACGTCGCTGTGCACGCTGGATATCAGTTTGAGCAGCGCCGGCCCCAGGCGCAAGCCGCCCGCACCGCTGCTGCGCACCAGTTGGGCGCTATCCAGGGCCGCGATGATGCGCTGCACCGTAGACCGGGGAAGATCAACCACCTGCGCAATTTCACCCAGACTCATGCCGCCGGGATGTTCACCCAGCGCATTCAGAATTTTTGCCGCACGCGCGATGACCTGAATGCCACCCGCTTTTTCATCCTCACGGCTTGAGGGAATTTCAACCATTGTGCGTTCCTTTTTGGCCTGCCCTACTTTAGCGCGAATGACCGCACTTTTACACCCTGTATCACATTGCAATACATCATACCGAGATGTAAGATGCGACATGTATCACATCGCAATACACTGCATCAATAAAAACAAGAGAAGCCTGTTATGAACGCCCAGCCTGTTGCGGCTCCGGCTCCCCATCCGTTTACCTTGCGCCTGGCGTTAGGGTTGGTTGGCGTGCTGATAGCTGCGCTCACTTCCGGATTAAACGACCGCGTGACCGATATCGCACTGGCGGATATCCGTGCTGCGATCGGCATTAGCTACGATCAAGGCAGCTGGATCATCTCCGCCTACCAAGCCGCGGAAGTGGCCGCCATGATGATCGCGCCCTGGTTTGCCGTGACGTTTTCACTGCGACGCTTCGCCCTGGCCGTATGCACCGGATTTATGCTGAGCGGATTACTGCTGCCTTTAATGCCTGACTCGACGCTTTTCATCGCACTGCGTGTGATTCAGGGCCTGTTCGGTGGTGCACTGCCACCGCTGCTGATGACCGTCGCACTGCGTTTTTTACCGCCTCCCATTAAGCTGTATGGCTTGGGTGCCTATGCCTTGACCGCGACCTTTGGCCCCAACCTCGCCGCCACGCTGGCCGCTTTCTGGACCGATGAAGTCGGCTGGATGTTTGTGTTCTGGCAGGTGGTCCCCGCGATGCTGATTGCCATGCTGTTGATTGGCTGGGGGTTGCCACAGGATCCACTGCGCTTCGAGCGCTTCAGGCAGATCGATCTATTCGGCATTCTGACCGGCTGCTCGGGCATGGCGCTGCTGATACTGGCTTTGACCCAAGGCGAGCGCCTGGACTGGCTCAATTCCCCCATGTTCGTCGCGCTATTATTCAGCGCACTCGCATTGCTGACTGTGTTCTTTATTAATGAATGGTTTCACCCGTTACCCTTGTTCAAATTGCAGATGCTGCGTCGGCATAATTTGACGCACGGATTACTGGCTCTGGCGGGAGTGTTGATTTTATCGCTGTCAGGCTCAGCCCTGCCCTCCGCCTATCTCGCTCAGGTTGAAGGCTTCCGCACGCTGCAATTCGCGCCGCTGGCGTTAACCATCGGCCTGCCACAACTGTTGATCGCCCCGCTGGTTGCCGCGCTGCTCAACATAAGGTGGATCGATTGCCGCTGGATGCTGACGGCGGGCGTCACGTTACTGGTGATGTCATGCCTGATGGGGATGCACATCACCACTGACTGGGCACGCCAGAACTTCTGGCTGATTCAAATCCTGCAGGCTTTCGGTCAGCCGATGGTGATTTTGCCGGTATTGATGAGCGCCACCAGCGTGGTGGCCCCACCGGAAGGGCCTTTCGCCTCAGCGATGTTTAATACGGTACGCGGTTTCTCCAGCATTGCCGCCAGCACGCTGGTGACATGGTTTATCAGCCATCGGGAACAGTTTCACTCCAACATATTGGTAGGGAATGCCGCCAGCCGCGACTGGCTGATGACCGCC
The DNA here is from genome assembly GCF_001485335.1 of Type-D symbiont of Plautia stali. NCBI lineage: Bacteria > Pseudomonadati > Pseudomonadota > Gammaproteobacteria > Enterobacterales > Enterobacteriaceae > Type-D symbiont of Plautia stali. The sequence goes on from NZ_BBOC01000006.1 coordinate 78,637, forward strand.
CCCACCAGTGCTCAATCGAGCAGTAGTTTTCCTTTATTGCCAGATGGCAGTGCCAGCAGCGCTGAAAACCTCAGCGGTTTCGCCACGTTGCTGAAACACCAGGCGATGGTGCTGAGCCTGAGTGACTGTTATCAGATGCTGATCGCTTTCGCTGCGCTGTTGCTGTTGCTTACCGCCTGGCTGCCAAAGCGCGTCTGGCCACCACAAACCCTGATTCAACCTGTTACGACGACGTCGAGATAATTGATATGCAAGCTTCTGCTTTGAAAAGAACGGTGCTGTTGAGCGCCTTATTAATCGTGTTGCTGGCAATGGCCTTTTTTGTCTGGTCAGCGATGACCGGTAACGATCACCGTACTGATGATGCCTATGTGAATGCCGATTACACCCTGGTGGCACCGAAAGTATCCGGCTATGTCGCCAGCGTGAATGTGCTGGATAACCAGCAAGTGAAAGCGGGCGAGTTGCTGGCCACGCTGGACGATCGTGACTACCGCGTGGCGCTGGAAACCGCGCAGGCAAATCTGCAAGTGAGTGAGGCCAAGCGGCTGAGCAGCCAGGCGCAACTGGAGCAACAGCAGTCCACCATTGACGAGGCGAAAGCCACTTTAGCGGCCAGCCAGGCATCGTCTCAGTACGCCGGGCAAAGCGCAGCACGTTACAATCAGCTGTATAAAAGCGGCACCATTGCCGCCGATGAACAGCAAAAAGCCAGCTCGACCCAGCGTTCCGCCTCGGCAGCCGTGCGCCAGAGTGAAGCCGCTTTAGCCGCCGCCATCAAGCAGGTGGGCGTGTTGCAGGCCGCAGTTCGTCAGGCGGAAGCCGACGTGACCGCCGCCCAAGCCAGTGTTGATCAGGCTAAGCTGAATCTTTCCTATACGCGCATCGTAGCGCCCGTAGATGGCATGGTAGGACAGCGGTCGGTGCGACTTGGCGCGTACGTCAGCGCGGGCACCCGTTTGCTGGCGGTGGTGCCGTTGCAACAGACGTACATTACGGCCAATTATCTTGAGACGCACTTAGCCGATGTGCAGCCAGGACAGAAAGCGGTGGTGAAGGTTGATGCGTTGCCAGGCAAGCGCTTTACCGGCCATGTTGACAGCATTGCACCGGCCACGGGGGCGACTTTTTCGGCGATTTCACCCGACAATGCCACCGGTAATTACACCAAGGTGGTACAGCGTTTACCGGTAAAAATTGTGCTGGATGCCAACCAGCCGGATCTGGCGCAATTGCGTGTGGGCATGTCCGCCATTCCAGAAATTGAAGCCCGCTGAAAATGTGAGCAATCTCTCAGAAGTGGCCTATTTATTTTCGGATCGATTGCGCGTAAATTAGCGCTCGATCCTGTTCTGAGTTCGCTTGGAACCACCTGAGAAGAAAGCGTGCAGCGGTTATGAACTTCACCTTTCTCTTATTCTGTTCGGGTTACGCTGGCGTGGGATCACCAGCATGGTAACCGCTCAGAGGAGTTGTTTTGTGAGATACGCTTTAATGGGAGTTTCTTTCTTCCTGTTGATCTGGGTTGGCACCTTCGTGCTGATGCTCAAATAAATCCTGCCAGGCGGGGCGACCAGTATCGCCCCTCTTAGTTTTTACTCTTCTTCATCCGGCGCTTTCACCGTTCCCGGCAAAATGCCGTCGGCACGGAACATCGATTTGATGCCGCGCACTGCCTGACGGATACGATCGCTGTTTTCAATCAGTGCAAATCGGACATGGGTATCACCGTAGTCACCGAAACCAATGCCCGGCGAGACGCACACCTTGGCTTCCTGCATCAGCAGTTTGGCGAACTCCAGTGAACCGAGATGCGCGTAGTGATCGGGGATTTTTGCCCAGACGTACATCGACGCTTTAGGCAGATCGACCATCCAGCCCGCCTCATGCAAGCCTTTTACTAAGACATCACGACGGCGTTTGTACTGTTCCGCAATATCACGCACGCATTGTTGGTCGCCTTCCAGTGCCGCAATGGCCGCGACCTGCAATGGCGTGAAGGTGCCGTAGTCGTGATAGCTTTTGATGCGGGCCAGCGCAGAGACCAACTCTTTGTTGCCGACCATAAAGCCGATGCGCCAGCCTGCCATGTTGTAGCTTTTTGACAGGGTGAAGAATTCCACCGCGACATCACGTGCGCCGGGCACCTGCATTATCGACGGTGCTTTCCAGCCATCGTAGGTGATGTCTGCGTAGGCGAGATCGTGGATCACCAGTACGTTGTACTGTTTCGCCAGCGCAATCACACGCTCGAAGAAGTCCAGCTCAACGCATTGTGACGTCGGGTTCGACGGGAAGCCGAGGATCATCATCTTCGGTTTTGGATAGCTTTCGCGGATGGCGCGCTCTAATTCGTTGAAGAAGTCGACGCCTGCCACCAGCGGCACTGAACGTACCTGCGCCCCAGCAATCACCGCGCCGTAGATGTGAATCGGGTAGCTGGGGTTTGGCACCAGCACGGTATCACCGTGATCGAGGGTTGCCAGCATGAGATGTGCCAGCCCTTCTTTTGAACCGATGGTGACAATCGCTTCCGATTCCGGGTCGATGTCGACTTGATAGCGGTCTGCGTACCAGCGCGAGATGGCGCGACGCAGACGCGGAATGCCTTTAGAGGTTGAATAGCCGTGCGTGTCTTCGCGTTGCGCCACCTGGCAGAGTTTTTCCACGATATGCGGCGGCGTAGCGCCATCGGGGTTCCCCATCGAGAAATCGATGATGTCTTCGCCGCGCCGACGCGCAGCCATCTTCAACTCAGCGGTGATGTTAAATACATATGGGGGAAGGCGTTCAATACGCGAGAAACGACGGGGTGTGCTGTTATCAGCCATGATGTCCTCTGGATTACGTTAGCGCCCGGACCGTCCGAGCGACGCTGGTCACTGCGGTGACCGAAGAAGAACATAACGCGCTGATAACAGAATTGTCGAGAGCAACAGAATATTTTTTTAATTTTCTGGATTCAGGCGACCGAACACCCAATCGTTCACCCATTGGTCGTTTAACAGGTAATTATCCCGTAGCGTACCCTCTAGCTCGAAACCATTCTTTTCCAGAATGCGCCGCGATGGCCAATTCCCCTCGATAACCAGCGCTTTGAGCTTATGAAATTCTGCCTCCAGCAAGAAGTCACAGAGCGCTTGCAGGGCTTCACTGCCATAACCGTTTCCGGTAAAGCGATGGCAGAGCATGTAACCCACTTCGGCCTGGCGATAGGGCTGCCATTCGGCACTGCATCCAAACAGGCCAATAGGTTCATTGGTGTCACGCAGGCGCGCCACTAGGCAGAGCATGTGGAAACTGCTGGCCTGCCAGGGCGCGAGCCGGTCATTAAAACGCTGGCGAATGTCATTTTCATCAGGAATTTCGCTGACCCATGTCATGGTCGCGGGGTCTTCATGCACGGCTTTAAAGATTTGCCAGTCTTCGGGTTGTAAGCGAGTCAGAGATAAACGAGGGGTGAGAAGTTGCATTGCTGCGCTCCGCGAATTTACTCAGGGCAACATAGCAAACCGGACAATAGACAACCAGCGCTCAGCGCACGGATTTATTAATCCTCTTTTTGTTACTCAAGTTTTCCTCTTTTTCCTGATGTTCTTGCTGCGGGTCCGTGCGCAATCCAGAAAAGCCGCGTCCGATCGCAAAGGAAGCACGCATCCCTGCAGATCGGCCGCGCCGTCCATGGCGCGGACGCTTCGCTCTTCGGACGCGGCTTTTCTGGACCTTAAGCATAGGAGTTGCTGTTTAATCATCATGGCCGGCTGTCAATTCTCGTTAAAAATTGATCTACACCATCAGAAGCGTTTGTCGGGTGCCTTTGCGCTGGCAGATCTTGATCACATTTTTTATCATAGCCCCATCCAAGCTCAGTCTGAGAGATGCCCTTGCCTTCCCACTTCGACATGCTGTTGGCGGTGTTTGACCGCGCTGCATTGATGCTGATCTGCCTTTTCTTCCTCACGCGCACGCGCGTGTTTCGTCAGCTATTGCAGAAAGATGAGCATTCGATAAAAGAGAAAGTGGTGGTGACGGCGATTTTCTCGCTGTTTGCGCTGTTTAGTACCTGGTCAGGTATCAACGTGGATGGCTCGTTGCTGAACGTACGCGTGATTGCGGTGATGTCAGGCGGGATTCTGTTTGGCCCCTGGGTCGGCATTGCCACCGGTGTCATCGCGGGTGTGCATCGTTACTTGATTGATATGGACGGCGTCACCGCCGTGCCCTGTTTAATCACCAGCATTATTGCCGGGATCGCGTCAGGCGTGATCAATCGTCGGGTGGGTAAAGAGCAGCGTTGGCGCGCCGGTATCTTAGGCGGCATGCTGTGCGAAACCCTCACCATGCTGCTGATTGTGCTGTGGGCCAGACCGATGTCTCTGGGCTTTTCGATTGTCTCAGAGATTGCGCTGCCGATGATCCTTGGCGCATCCAGCATCGGCCTGATTGTGCTGCTGGTGCAGAGCGTAGAGGGTGAAAAGGAGGCGATTGCTGCGCGTCAGGCCAAGTTAGCGCTGGAGATTGCCAACAAAACCCTGCCGCTGTTTCGCCAGGTGAATAGTCAGTCATTACGCCAGGTGTGCGATATCATCCGCAGCGATATTCATGCTGACGCGGTCGCCATCACCAATACCAAACAAATTCTGGCTTACGTCGGTTACGGCGAGCATAACTACCAGAATGGGGATGATGGCATCAGCCCCACCACCGCGCAGTCCATCGCCAGCGGCAAAATCATTATCAAGAATAATGATGAGGCGCACCGCACCAAAGATATTCACTCGATGCTGGTTATTCCCCTTTGGGAAAAAGGGGAAGTGACAGGCACACTAAAAATCTATTATCGCCGGGCGCACCGCATCACCGGTTCGCTAAAAGAGATGGCGATTGGCCTGTCACAAATCATCTCCACTCAGTTAGAAGTATCGCGCGCGGAGCAGTTGCGCGAAATGGCCAACAAAGCGGAACTGCGCGCGCTGCAAAGTAAGATCAACCCGCACTTCCTGTTTAATGCACTCAACGCGATTTCGGCGTCCATTCGCCTCAATCCCGATACGGCGCGTCAGTTGGTGATTAATCTGTCGCGTTATCTGCGCTACAACCTGGAACTCAACGATGACGAGCCCATCGATATTAAAAAAGAGTTGTGGCAGGTGAAGGATTACATTGCCATTGAACAGGCACGCTTTGGCGGCAAGCTCTCGATGATTTACGACATCGATGAAGACCTGCACTTTTCTCTGCCAAGCCTGCTGATTCAGCCACTGGTGGAAAATGCCATTGTGCACGGGATCCAGCCGTGTCGCGGCAAGGGTGTGGTGACATTGAGCGTGAAAGATTTGGGCGATAATGTCCGCGTGGCGGTGCGTGATACCGGTGCCGGTATCAGTGAAGAGGTTATTTCTCGCGTGGCGCGCGATGAGATGCCCGGCAATAAAATTGGTCTGCTGAATGTCCATCATCGGGTCAAACTGCTTTCGGGTCAGGGGCTAACTATCATCCGTCATCAACCCGGCACCGAAATCTCCTTTACGCTAAGTAAAAATGGTCAGCGCCTGGCTGCGCCATTAAGCCTTATTTCGGAACACAACGCGTGAAAGCCATCATCGTCGAAGACGAATTCCTTGCTCAACAAGAGTTGAGCTGGATGATTCAGCAACACAGTCAGATCGCTATCGAAGCCTGCTTTGATGATGGTCTGGAGGTGTTGAAATACCTGCAAAACCACCGTGTGGATGTGATTTTCCTCGATATCAATATTCCGTCTCTGGACGGCATGCTGCTGGCGCAAAACATTAATCAGTTTGCTCACAAGCCGTTGATCGTGTTTATCACTGCCTGGAAAGAGCATGCGGTGGATGCCTTTGAACTGGATGCGTTTGACTACATTCTCAAGCCCTACCAGGAGTCGCGCATCATCACCATGCTGAACAAACTCGAAGCCACCGCGCAGCAGCAGCACGCGCAGGCCCAATCAGCCCAGAGTGCGCCGTTGACCGTCAATCTGGTGAAAGATGAGCGCATCATCGTCACCGATATCAACGATATCTATTACGTTGAGGCCCATGAAAAGCTGACGTTTGTTTATACCCGCCGCGAAGCCTATGTGATGTCGATGGCGATCAGCGAGTTTTGCAGTCGCTTGCCGGAGCAGCTGTTTTTCCGCTGCCATCGCTCGTATTGCGTCAACCTCAGCAAAATTCGCGAGATCGAGCCGTGGTTTAACAACACTTATCTGGTGAAGTTGCGTGATTTGGATGCGCAGGTGCCAGTGAGTCGTAGCAAGGTGAAGGCGTTTCGCCAGTTGATGAGGTTATAAGGCGAACGGCGCAGCGCCGCTCGCCCTTGTGCGTTACAGTACGCGGCCCAGCGTTTGGCGCAGATGCGCACCCGCGCCCAGTAAGCCTGGCTGATCGTGAGTAATCATGTAGACCGGAATATCCACCAGGTAATCACGGAAGCGGCCTTTATCTTCAAACGCAGCGCGGAAACCCGAGGCTTTGAAGAAGTCGAGGAAGCGTGGCACGATGCCACCGGCAATATACACCCCGCCAAAGGTGCCGAGATTCAGCGCCAGGTTGCCACCAAAACGTCCCATGATCACGCAAAACAGCGACAGTGCGCGACGGCAATCGGTGCAGCTGTCTTGTAATGCGCGTTCCGTGACATCTTTAGGCTTAAGATTTTCAGGCTCGCGCTGGTCAGATTTAACGATAGCGCGATACAGATTCACCAGCCCTGACCCGGACAGCACACGCTCCGCTGATACATGGCCCAGCTCGGCGCGTAGCACCTCAAGGATTTCACCCTCTTCTTCGCTGTTTGGTGCGAAGTCAACGTGACCACCCTCACCCGGCAGGCTGATCCAGCGCTTATCCACATGCACCAGATGGCTGACACCCAAACCGGTACCGGCACCGTAAATGGCAATTGGTTTGCCTTCCACCGGGGCTTTACCGCCAAACTGCAGCACTTCTTTTTCAGAGAGCATCGGAATGGCCATCGAAACTGCGGTGAAATCATTGATGATTTCCAGACTCTCGAAGGCCAGATGTTCTTTCATCTCACGCGTTGAAAATGCCCAATCGTGGTTGGTCATCTCCACCCAGTCCCCGGTGATTGGGCAGGCAATCGCGATACAGGCGTGTTTGATCTCCAGCTTCTGCTCATCGAGATAAGCACGAATCACCGCTTCGAGATTGTCGTAGTCTGATGTTGAGAATGTTTTGGCCTGGGAGATGGCGCCGCTCTCCACCTCACACAAGGCGAGACGAGCGTTAGTACCGCCCACATCGCCGACCAGGGCGTATTTTGTCATTCTTCTGCTGCTCCGCTTGGGTCATAAACAATTGCAGGACACTATATAAGAGCCTGCCAATAAAACAATCACGCCCACCAGCATGATGGGCGTCAATACTTCAGATGTGTGGCACAGCCTGACGTTCACAGCCTCATGTGTATAGAGGCAATTTTCCTAAACCTGTCCGCTGTTGCGCTGATGCAGCGAGGCAGTAACCTTGCGCAGCAGAGGTGGCAGGTCTTGTTTCTCCATCACCACTTCCACCAGCGTCAGCCGGCGATTCAGCATTAATTGCTCCATCACCGCCGTCAGTTGCACCGTCTCACTCACCCGCCATGAGTGTGCCTGACACTGCACACTCATGGCGTGCGGCAGCGCGGTCCAGTTCCACGGCGCGATATCGTTGTAGCGCTGCTCAGCACCGTGAATCGCCCGTTCAACCGTGTAGCCGTCATTATTTAACAGGAAGATGATCGGCTGTTGCCCGTCACGCTGCATCGAACCCAACTCCTGAATAGTCAGTTGCGCTGAGCCATCACCAATGATCAGGATTACGCGGCGATCCGGCTGCGCAGTTTGTGCGCCGAAAGTCGCTGGTAAAGTATAGCCAATCGATCCCCATAACGGCTGCACCAGCAGTTGCGCGCCCTGTGGTAAACGCAGCGCTGCCGCACCAAACGCCGCCGTGCCTTGGTCGGCCAGGATAATATCACCCGGCTGCAGGAAGCGCTGCATCGCCTGCCAGAATGCACGCTGACTGATTACCGCATCATCAGGTTGCTCATTTTCTTCGCAGGAAACAGGGTCGGCCAGCGCCCAATGTGCGCAGTGACGTTGATAAATCGGCAGCAACACCGCCAGCGCCTGTGCCATGCTCAGCGGTGCAAAGCGTTCTCCGCCCACCGTGGCGTGGAAGGGTTGCAGGTCAATCACGCGTTCTGCAGGCAGATGCTGAGTGAAGCCAGCAGTTAAGGTGTCGGTAAAGCGCACGCCGACACACAGCGTCACATCGGTCTCTTCAATCGCACGGCGTACCGCTTCACTGCTGCCCTCCGCGGCGTAAGTGCCAACATAGCCCGGCTGCTGCTCATCCAGTACACCTTTGCCCATTAATAAGGTCGCGGCGGGAATAGCGCGTAGCTGGCGCAAGGTTGTGAGTGGTTTTTGCAGTTGCCAGCGTGCCGCGAGGAAGTCCGCCAGCAAGGCGACACGCTGCGCGGGCGCCAGAAGACGTTCAGCGGCTGCTGCAAACGCTGCAACAGCGGAATCGTCTGGTGTTGCTGAAGAAGGTAAATCGACGAGTTCAACCTGTGCGGCCGCCACGTCGACCGCCAGCAATAAATAGCCAGGCCGGTGATGATGCAGTGACTCGGTGATAACACGATCAATTTCCGCGACGGCATTCTCCGCTGTCAGCACCGCGCTGGCGACGCTGACCTCCTGTGCCATACGCAGGAAGTGATGGAAGTCGCCATCGCCTAAAGAGTGATGCACACAATGCCCCTGCTGCTGGGCTCGGCTGGCGGGAGCGCCAACAATATGAATCACCGGCACATACTCCGCATAGCTGCCCGCAATACCATTTATTGCGCTGAGTTCGCCCACGCCAAAAGTAGTGAGTAAGGCGGCGGCACCGTTGCAGCGTCCATAGCCATCTGCCGCGTAGGCTGCGTTTAACTCATTGGCGCAGCCGACCCAGGCGATCTCAGGGTGATCGATTACGCTATCGAGAAATTGCAGGTTGTAATCGCCGGGCACGCCAAACAAGTGACGGATACCCGCCTGCTGTAAACGGTGCAGTAAATAGTCGCCAACAGTGAGAGTTTTCATCGACAGCTCCTTCTTAAGGGGATGATCGAAGTATCAGCAATGTGGCTGAATTGGCGAGATTTTCACCATCACCGCGCTGTGATTTGTGGCAAGCAATCGTTACGACGACAGAAAATTCTGTAAGTTGCGATCTTCGGCCCGTTTCGGCTTAGTGTAAACGCATACACTGCTATGCTGATGTCACTTTCTCCCCTTTGAGACAGGAACGCTGCATGTCTATTTTTCCCCATCCCGACCGTTATCAACAGATGCAATATCGCCGTAGTGGCCGTACCGGCCTGAAGCTGCCCGCGATTTCGCTGGGTTTATGGCATAACTTTGGCGACAGCACGCGCGTCGATAACAGTCGTGAACTCCTGCGCCACGCCTTTGATCGTGGCATCACTCACTTTGATCTCGCCAATAACTATGGTCCGCCTCCGGGTTCCGCCGAGTCCAATTTTGGCCGTATTCTGCGCGAAGATTTTGCCGGACTGCGTGATGAACTGGTGATCTCGACCAAAGCGGGTTACACCATGTGGGATGGCCCGTATGGCGATTGGGGATCACGCAAGTATCTGGTTTCCAGTCTCGATCAAAGCCTGAAGCGTATGGGGCTGGAGTACGTCGATATCTTCTATCATCACCGTCCTGATCCAGAGACACCGCTGGAAGAGACCATGCGCGCGCTGGATCACGTGGTGCGTCAGGGCAAAGCGCTGTATGCCGCCATTTCCAACTATCCTGCCGATAAGGCCGCTGAAGCGATCGCCATTTTGCGTGACCTTGGTACGCCATGTCTGATCCACCAGCCAAAATACTCCATGTTCGAACGCGCCCCTGAAGAGCAAGGCTTGCTGGATGTGCTGGGAGACAATGGTGTCGGCTGCATCGCCTTCTCTCCGCTGGCGGGCGGTGTGTTGACTGACCGCTATCTGCAAGGCATTCCAGAGGATTCACGCGCCGCCAGCGGCAGTAAATTCCTCAATGAGAGCCAACTGACCCAAGAGAAAATGGAGAAGGTGCGCAAGCTGCAGGCTATCGCGCAGCAGCGTGGGCAGAAGCTGGCGCAAATGGCGCTAAGCTGGGTGCTGCGTGATGAACGTGTGACTTCCGTGCTGATCGGTGCCAGCAAAACTGCGCAAATCGATGATGCTGTTGAGATGTTGAGCCAGCCGGTGCTCACGCAAGACGAGATTAATGCCATCCACGCCATTTTAGTGTAAGCGCTTACCCACCCGGTTCAGGCCGGGTGTTTTCCGCAGCAGATAATTCTCAATTCAGATTTCCCTCAACCTTTTCAGACTCATTCTCAAGGCACACTTGGTCCGATGTGGCAGACTAGCGCAACGGTGGCAGTGATAAGCCACTGAAAAGGAGAAGTAATGAAACGAGCTATTTTGTTTGCCGCGTTGCTGGCATCTTTATCCCCGTTGGCAATAAGCACAGCACATGCCGATAGCCTGACTATTCGCACACCCGGCGTGACGTTACATCTCGGCGACCGTGATCGTCGCGGTTATTACTGGGATGGTGGACGCTGGCGTGAACCGCGTTGGTGGAATGACCGCTACTCATACAATGAACGCCGCTGGTGGCGACATGATGAATGGCGACGCCATAAAGAGTGGGAGCGTGAACATCGCTGGCACGAGCGTGAACGCCGCGCACACTGGCGACACGATCATCGGCCGCCACCGCCACCCCGCCTCACTGGCGTTAAAAAATCCCGGCCTCAGAGCCGGGATTTTTCATTGAGCGATTGCGTTACCAGCCGAGCGCTTCGCCCACCAGTAAGTAAAGGTTCAACGCCACCACCAGCACCACAATCAGGCGCCCCGCGTTCTGCATCAGGCGTGAATTCACCATCTCATCGCCCATCAACTCACGGTTGCCAGTAAAGGCAAGCAGCGGAATCAGCGCCAGCGCAATACCAAAACTGAGCAGCACCTGGCTCATTACCAGAATGCGGGTGGGATCCCATCCCGCCCAAATCACAATAAAGGAAGGCAACATGGTGATGGTACGGCGCAGCCACAGCGGAATGTGGAAGCGGATAAAGCCCTGCATCACCACCTGCCCCGCCAGTGTGCCAACAACGGTCGATGACAAACCGGCGGCGACCAGACTCAAGCCAAACACAATGGCAGCCGCTTTGCCCAGCAGCGGTTGCAGCGTCAGGTACGCCTGGTCGAGATCGACAATGCTGGTGTGGCCGCTAAAGTGGAAAGCCGCAGCGGCAGTGGCCATCATCGCCAGATTGACAAAGCCCGCGATAGTCATGGCAATCGCTACATCGAGTTTGGTCGAAGAGTAGCGATCGGCTTTGCTGCCGATATTGCCGTGCTGTGTCAGTGCGGAATGGAGATAAATGACATGTGGCATGATGGTGGCACCTAACACACCTGCCGCCAGGAACACCGCATCGGATGTCGGCAGCGAAGGCAACGCCATGCCGGTCACTAACTCACTCACTTTCGGCTGCGAGAAAAACAGCTCAACGATGTAAGCCGCGGCGACAAACAGCAGCAGGCCGCCAATCACTAATTCCAGCGGTTTCTGACCACGGTTTTGCAACATTAAAATCAAATAGGTGGCAACGCCGGTCAACACTGCACCTTGCAGCAGCGAAATCCCCAGCAGCAGCTTGAAGCCCAGCGCCGCACCAATAAATTCAGCGAGGTCTGTGGCCATCGCGATGATCTCTGCCTGCACCCAATAGAACCACACCGCCGGGCGCGGGAAACGATCGCGAATATGCTCAGCCAGGTTTTTGCCGGTAGCGATGCCCAGCTTGGCGGACATCAGCTGAATCAGCATCGCCATCACGTTAGCCCAGACTACCACCCACAGCAGCTTATAGCCGTAGGCCGCACCGGCCTGGATGTTGGTGGCGAAGTTACCGGGATCAATATAACCGATCGCCGCGATGAAGGCTGGGCCCAGCAGCGCGAGCTTGATTTTTCTGGCTCCGCGAGCGGCGCGCTCAGCGGTGCGGCTTTCTGACATAGTGTTGACCCTGTCCTAACGCTTGATGACCCTCACAGATTACGGGGCCAGCAAGGCAAGTGAAATATGGTTATCGTTATCGTAGTAATAGATGGTGCTATGAAGTATAGCCATTGCTATACCTTGCGGTAAAGCCAGTTCTTGCCAAAATGTTTGCAACAGGAATCACTCTACTCTCGGGTTATTTTATAGACAATGTTTTTGTGGATATTTCTTGTAACGGATTTGTGAAGAGGGTGTGAGCGGTGAGACTATTCTTAGAAATATGTCGATACCGAATACTTATAATGTGGTTTAGATCTCGTTTTTAAGTAACGCGTTACATAGAATACGCAACAAAATACAACCCTCCTCAAATTTGGAGCCGACATGTCCCATATTTTGCACTTTCTTTTGGCATTAGTGGTGGTAGCCGTACTGGCCTTGCTGGTCAGTCACGATCGTAAGAGTATCCGTATTCGCTACATCGTACAGCTTCTGGTGATCGAAGTTTTGCTGGCGTGGTTCTTCCTTAACTCTGAAGCGGGCCTCGGCTTCGTGAAAGGGTTTGCCGGTCTGTTTGACCATCTGCTGAAGTACGCCGCAGAAGGGACCAACTTCGTGTTCGGTAACATGAATGAGAAAGGCCTCGCCTTCTTCTTCCTCAATGTTCTGTGCCCGATTGTGTTTATTTCCGCGCTGATCGGTATTTTGCAGCATTTCCGTATCTTGCCATGGGTGATCCGCGGCATCGGTACCGTGCTGTCTAAAATCAACGGCATGGGCAAACTGGAATCCTTTAACGCCGTAAGCTCTCTGATTTTGGGACAGTCAGAAAACTTCATCGCCTATAAGGATATCCTCGGCAAGATGTCACAGCGCCGCATGTACACCATGGCAGCGACCGCTATGTCGACTGTATCGATGTCAATCGTCGGTGCTTACATGACCATGCTGCAGCCAAAATATGTGGTTGCTGCGCTGGTGCTGAACATGTTCAGCACCTTTATTGTCCTGTCGCTGATTAACCCGTACCGCATCGACAGCGAAGAAGACCTGCAGTTGCAGGACCTGCATAAAGGTCAGAGCTTCTTTGAAATGCTGGGTGAATACATCCTTGCTGGTTTCAAAGTGGCGATTATCGTTGCAGCGATGCTGATTGGTTTTATCGCGCTGATTTCTGGTCTGAACGCCCTGTTTGACCTGATCTTCGGCATCAGCTTCCAGGGTGTGCTGGGCTACGTGTTCTACCCGTTTGCGTGGGTGATGGGCGTGCCGTCCAGCGAAGCGCTGCAAGTCGGCAGTATCATGGCGACCAAACTGGTTTCAAACGAATTCGTGGCGATGATGGATCTGCAGAAAATTGCCGGTCAGCTGTCACCGCATGCCGAAGGCATCCTGTCTGTGTTCCTGGTCTCCTTCGCTAACTTCTCGTCTATCGGGATTGTGGCGGGTGCAATCAAAGGTCTGCATGAAGAGCAGGGTAATGTGGTTTCTCGCTTTGGCCTGAAACTGCTGTACGGTTCAACCCTGGTGAGCGTGCTCTCTGCCGCTATCGCCGGGCTGGTTCTGGCCTTCTGATAGTTTGGGCGAGCTTCGGCTCGCCCTTCTCTTCTTAATTATTCCTATCTGTTATAACCCCATTTTCAACCCGCAATCACCGCGCCAACCGCTGCTTCCCCGCTAATTGCAAATCCTTTGCACAATATTGAATTTCCTTCCCAGCCACCTGCCCCCGTAGCTTTTCTCCATGACCTCACATCAGGAGAATCGTATGAGCATTCAATTTCTTGGCATGATTGGCCACCGCCTCGCTTCAGAAATCATCCCGGCCAGCGGCCCGCTGTTCGATAAAGACTACATCGCTCGCTTTGCCCGCGCCCATGAAGAAGCCGGTTTTGATCGTATCCTGGTCGGCTATTGGTCCGATCAACCCGACGGTTTTTTGGTCACGGCCCACGCTGCGGCCCACACCTCGACATTGAAATTCCTGCTGGCACATCGCCCTGGTTTTGTCGCACCAACGTTGGCCGCGCGTAAGCTGGCCTCGCTGGATCATCTCACCGATGGCCGCCTGGCGGTGCACATCATCAGCGGTGGCAGCGATGTAGAGCAGCGCCGCGATGGGGATTTCCTGAATAAAGCCGAACGCTATGCACGCAGCGATGAGTTTCTGACCGTGTTGAAACAGAGTCTGGAATCTTCACAGCCCTACGATCATCAAGGTCAGTTCTATCAGGCTGAACAGGCATTTTCGGCGATTAAACCGCTGCAGAAAAAACTGCCGGTCTATTTTGGTGGTTCATCGCAGGAAGCGATTGATGTTGCGGCGCGCCACGCCGACGTATTTGCACTGTGGGGCGAGCCGTTAAAAGGGGCTGAAGAGACGGTGCGCAGCGTGCGTGCCGCTGCGGCTCAGCAAGGACGTGAAATCGACTTCAATATCTCCTTCCGCCCGATTATCGGCAAAACCGAGAAGGAAGCCTGGGAACGTGCCGAGCATATCCGCGAAACGGCCGAAAAACAGCTGCGCGAAACCGGCTTTGCCTTTGGTAAACCCAAACCGCAAAGCGTGGGTGCGCAACGCCTGTTGGCCGCCGCGAACGAAGGGGATCGGCTGGATAAGGTGCTGTGGACCGGCGTGGCCAAACTGGTTCAGGGCGGCTACAACTCTACCGCGCTGGTCGGCACCGCCGATCAGGTTTCTGATGCGCTGCTGGACTACTATCGCCTTGGTATTCACAGCGTGTTAATTCGCGGCTTCGATCCACTCAATGATGCGGTGGAGTATGGTCAGGAACTGATTCCCCTGACGCGTGAAAAAGTGGCCGCGCATACTGCTGCGGTTAAAAGGAGCGCCTGATGCGGTTGGCTGCCCTGTTTGCCGGTGTTGCACTGGCGCTATCTGCGCTTAATCCGTTGTTGGCGGCGGATAAAGTCACCCTGCGCTTAGGCGATGTGAAAGGCGATCGTTTTGCCGCGCTGAAAGCCTCTGGCGAGCTTAATAACCTGCCTTACGATCTCAAACTCACTGCTTTCGATTCCGGCGCACCCGTGCAGGAAGCACTGAATGCTGGTGCGCTTGACGTCGGCTTTACCGGCGACCTGCCGTTCCTGTTTGTCTATGCCGCTGGCGCGCCGGTTAAAGCCGTGGGCGCCTGGCAGAATAATCCTGACAGCATCGCCCTGCTGACGCGTCCGAATGCCGGGATCCACAGTTTGCAGGATTTAAAAGGCAAGCAAATCGCGGTGAATCGTGGCGGCTGGGGCCATTATCTGCTGCTGGGCTTGCTGGAACGAGCCGGATTGAAGCCTGACGATGTCACGCTGCGTTTCCTTGGCCCGGTGGATGGTCGTGCGGCATTGACGTCTGGTGCGGTATCGGCCTGGGCGCCGTGGGAACCGTACATCGCCACCTCAACGGCGGTGGATGGCACCGTGCGTGTCCCTGACGGCGGCGGCAAGGGAATTATGTCCGGTTACTCGTATGCCTTAGCGCGCGATGAAGCCTTGAATGATGCCGGTAAGCGTAAAGCCATCGCCGATTTGCTGGCACGTCTGGCAAAAGCACAGATTTGGGCGCAGCAGCACCCGCAAGAGTTCGCAGCGGTGCTGGGCAAAACACTCAATATGCCCACAAACATTACCAGCAGCTGGATTGCCGATGCGCGAATCCGCCCGCTGGTGTTTGACGCCAGCCTGATCCCTACGCTGCAACAGTCGGCAGACTTCTTCCATCGCTATCAGGTATTGCCCAAAGCGATTGATGTCAGCAAAGCCTTTGATTTCAGCCTGTCTGCGCAGGCCAACCAGGTTGCTCAACATGCGCCGGGAGACAAATCATGAGTGAGTATCAACACCATCGTTTACGCCGCTTTGTCAGTGATCTGGCGAATTTACTCGACAGTCAGCCCGATGAGGTCACGGTTTTGCAACAGGGCAGTGCCTGGCTGGGCGAGCTTATTCGCCATGATGACTGGTTAGATGAAGCCTATACCCAGCCGCATCCAGACCACTATCAACAATATCTGCTGTATGCCGATGCTCAGCAGCGCTTTTCGGTCGTGAGTTTCGTGTGGGGACCGGGCCAGCAAACACCGATTCACGACCATCGCGTGTGGGGCTTGATTGGCATGCTGCGCGGCGCGGAGATTTCACAATCCTGGCAGCCGGGGCCACATGGATTACAACCTGAAGGTGCTCCCGTGCGTCTCAATCCAGGTCATGTTGAAGCCGTCTCCCCCACCGTGGGTGATATTCACCGCGTGAGCAACGCCTATGACGACCGCGTCTCGATCAGCATCCACGTCTACGGTGCCAATATTGGGGCGGTAAAACGCGCGGTGTACCGCGAAGACGGCAGTGAAAAACAGTTTATCTCCGGTTACAGCAACCGCTATTTACCAAACATTTGGGATCTCTCACATGAGTAAAACGACTTTCCCTCTCCGCCCGGCAGCGGAGATTCTTGAAGCGCTGCGTCAGCAGCAGGAAGTGGCGATTGTGGATGTGCGTGACGAAGCGCTGTACGCCACCGCACATCCGCTGTTTGCGGTGAATATTCCGCTCTCCAAACTGGAACTCGAACTGTTAGATCGCATCCCGCAGCACAGCACATCCATCACTTTATATGATAACGGCGAAGGTCTGGCGCAGGCAGCAGCCGAACGTATAGCCGCACTGGGCTACAGCAATGTGGCGCTGCTGAAAGAGGATTTAGCTGGCTGGCAAGCTGCAGGCGGCGAGCTGTTTATTGATGTCAATTCGCCGAGCAAAGCGTTCGGTGAACTGGTGGAGCATCACAATCACACCCCTTCCCTGTCAGCGGATGAGGTGCACGCCCTGATCAACAGCGATGCCGATGTGGTGGTGCTGGATGCCCGCCGCTTTGATGAATATCAGACCATGAGCATTCCCGGTGCCACCAGCGTACCGGGCGGTGAGCTGGTGTTGCGCGTGCGCGATCTCGCCCCTTCGCCGGAAACCACTGTGATTGTGAACTGTGCGGGACGTACGCGCAGCATCATTGGTACCCAGTCGTTGGTGAATGCCGGGATACGCAATCCGGTATTCGCACTGCGTAACGGGACCATCGGTTGGACGCTGGCGGGACATGCGCTGGATAAAGCGCAGTCGCGTCGCTACGGTGAGACCAGCGAAACCGCACAGCGCCAGGCCGCGAATAATGCACGTAATCTTGCCGATCGTGCCGGCGTTGAACGTATTCCGCTGGCAACCTTGAAGCGCTGGCAGCAGGAGCCACGTACTACTTACGTATTTGATGTGCGCGATGCCGAGGAGTACGCCACGGGCCATCTGCCTGGCAGCCGCCACGTGCCAGGGGGACAGCTGGTGCAGGAGACCGACCACTATGCCAGCGTACGCGGCGCGCGCATTGTATTGATTGATGACGACGGCGTACGCGCCAATATGACAGCCTCCTGGCTGGCGCAGCTTGGCTGGCAGGTTTCAGTGTTAGAAGAGTTGCAGCCAGAGGATTTCAGTGCAACCGGCAACTGGAAACCCCAGGTGCCAGCCGTCGAACAGCCAGAATTTGTTTCGCCTCAGCAGCTCGCGGACTGGCTGGGCGAGGGGCAAACGCAAGTACTGGATTTCACCACGCGCGCCAATCATCTCAACAGCCATATTCCCGGCGCGGGCTGGCTACTGCGTTCAACGCTGCAACAGCAAGGCAAAGGTGCATTACCCGATGCACGACGCTATGTTCTGACCTGCGGCAGCAGCCTGTTAGCCGGTTATGCTGTCGAGCAGGTCGCTGAGTTGACCGGCAAGCCGGTGTTTGTGCTGGAAGGGGGTAACGCGGCGTGGCGTGCAGCAAACCTTCCGACCGAACAAGGCGAGCAACAGTTACTGTCACCGGATATCGATCGCTATCGTCGCCCGTATGAAGGCACGGATATCGAACCGAAGGTGATGCAGGCGTATCTGGATTGGGAGTATGGTCTGGTCGCGCAGCTGGACCGCGATGGTACGCACGGTTTCAGGGTATTGCCGTTGGCTTAATATGTTGCTGGGCGACCAGAAGGGCTTTTGACACTCATTCAAGCGCTTTCGGTCGCCATTAATGACTGATTGCTTGTCAGTTAAGCTGCTGACGATAACGCAGGCTGGAGCCACACCGGGGCTGGCGGTCCTCGCGCCGCTACGCGGTGCCTTCACTTCATTCGTCTGCCTTACGGACCGGTGCCGATGGAACATCCATGTTCCAGCGCCACCTTTCGCCCGCGTCCTGCGGGCTCTCCTGGCATACTCGCTCAGCTCAGCGCTGCGGATGCCTGCCCCGGTGCGGCCCCAGCCGGCTCATCAGCTTCAGTGCGGGTTGTCAAAAAGAGCACACTGCTTAAAGCTATGACGTCTCTGCTGCACACTCAGGGCTATCCGCAGCGCTGAGACTTTTACGTTGGGCCAGGAGCCCCACGCGGGGAGGCGTGGGGCAGTTCGCGGCCGACCATGGATGGTCATCCGCGAACGGTCCGTCCGGCACGACGTGAAAGTCGAAGGTACCGCGTCAGCGGTGCGAGGACGGCCCAGAGGGGGCAGTAGTGGCGGCAGAGCCCGCACTGAAAAGAAAGGCCACTTATCAATAAGCGGCGCGAGGACCGCCAGCCCCGGTGCGGCTCCAGACGGCGTTATCATCAGCCGTTTGACTGACGAGCATTACGCCATTAATGCGCACTTACAACAGACATCCATTGCATAGCAAAAACGCCAAAAGCACGATTATTCGTGTTTAGTTTTTTTTGTTTAAAATTTTATTACGCGTTCAGAACGAACAAAGATTTGGTGGAGATAAGCGGGATCGAACCGCTGACCTCTTGCATGCCATGCAAGCGCTCTCCCAGCTAGAGCTATACCCCCACATCTGGAAATTCTTATTCAGTGCCCATCGTTAATAACGATTTGGTGGAGATAAGCGGGATCGAACCGCTGACCTCTTGCATGCCATGCAAGCGCTCTCCCAGCTGAGCTATACCCCCAGCACCGAAAACTGCCGATTTAACTCGACGGACGGCATAATATGAAACCGCCTCCTGAGTGTCAACGTCAAATTCTTGTTCTGTGTTCAATCGCTGAAAAAGGCGGCAACCCCGCGTCATAATGGCTTTTTTTTCAACGCAATCGCACTTTCCTTTGCTGATTTTCGCATGACCTACACACCCCGCCAGGTTAAATCGCGGTTAAAGATGTTAGGAATAATCTTGTGTTCGTTACGGGTGCGTGTAAACTTAGCGCGCTAATTAACCGGTCAACCTTCCAGGGTAAGTCTCTCTTTGGCCGGCCAGCAACTTCCCCCTTGTTAACGAAAAGAAAAGTGAACTATGTCGCTGCATACACCAAAAGAGATCGCCCAACTGGCGATTCAAGCTGGCGTGGCTAAAAGCCGTTTGCCGGTTTCTACCTTGTTAATTCTTGGCTTTATGGCCGGTGCATTTATTGCCACGGGTTTCCTGCTCGATCTGCACGTTATCAACCAACTCCCTGCTGAATGGGGTTCGTTTGGTGGCTTCCTCGGCGCTGCAGTGTTCCCGGTGGGTCTGATCCTCACCGTGTTAGCCGGTGGCGAACTGCTGACCGGCAACATGATGACGATGCCGATTGCCTGGTTCGCTCGCCGCATCAGCGGTTTTAGCGTGCTGCGTAACTGGTTCTGGGTCACTATCGCCAACTTCTTAGGCAGCGTGGCCGTGGCGTGGTTCTTTGGCCACATGCTGGGTATGACCGAAGGCGATTACCTGAAGAAAACCGTGGCGATTGCCCACGCGAAAGTGAATGCCGACTTCTTGCATGCGTTCATTTCAGGTATTGGCTGCAACTGGCTGGTGTGTCTGGCCGTGTGGTTAGCTTTTGCCAGTAAAGATATGGTCGGTAAAATCTTTGGCATGTGGTTCCCGGTGATGGCATTCGTCGCCATTGGCTTCCAGCACGTCATCGCCAACATGTTTATTGTGCCTGCCGCCATTTTTGCGGGCCAAATGAGTTGGGCAGAATTTGCGCCAAACGTGATTGCCGTTTTCCTGGGCAACGGTGTCGGCGGTGCAATTTTTGTTGGACTCACCTATTTCCTCGCTTTCCGTCCAGAACAGCCTTCCGTTAGCGAAGCACAGTAATCGAATTATGCCTTTTGTCATCTGACAAAAGGCATTTTCCTGTCGGATGACTTCTCCCCGTTACGTTTTGTTGTAATATGTACAGCTAATGTATTTAACAGGGACAGCATCGTGAAAAAGGAATGGCTCACCCCCGAAGAGCTCGCGCTTGAAACGGGCTACAGTCGGCAGACCGTGAATAAATGGATCAAGCGAGAGAACTGGACAACCACGCCTAAACCGGGTGTTCAGGGCGGTAAAGCGCGATTAATCCACATTGACGAGCGTGTGAAAAGTTTTATCCAGTCCACGCGTCATGTGAACGAACCGGTGGCCAATTACGGTGCTCAACAAAATACGTTGCCTGCGTTATTAATAAATTCTGTCCAGCAAATGACAACAGGCGAACAAGACCAACTGGCCGCCCTGCTGCTGCGCGAAGGGATAAGTGGTGTGCTGGAACGGCTAGGCATTAAAGAAGAATAAAAAAGCCGGGGGCATTATGCTCCCGGCTTTTTTAATGCCCGCAATAATTGTAGCGGCAGCCTTTGATGGCAGCCGCTCACTCAATTAAGCCTGGGCTTCACGCTCAGCAATAAATGCCAGCGCTTTTTCAATACGCGCCACGCTACGGCTGCGACCAATGGCTTCAACGGTGACATCCAGTGCCGGAGACTGGCCTGCGCCCGTCACCGCCACACGCAGTGGCATACCCACTTTGCCCATTCCCAGCTCCAGTGCATCGGCTGCGCCCTGAATCGCGTTATGCACGTTTTCCGCATTCCACTCGCTGTCACTGAGCGCAGCCAGCTTATCACGTACCACTTCCAGCGGCTGACGCGCAACAGGACGCAAGTGTTTCTTGGCCGCATCCGCATCAAAGGCGTCGAACTCTTCATAGAAGTAACGGCAAGAAGCCGCGATCTCGACCAGCGTTTTGCAGCGCTCACCCAGCAGCGTCACCAGCTTCGCCAGTTCCGGGCCGGTGCGGGTATCAATATTTTGCTGTTCAATGTGCCACTGCAGCTGCGTCGCCACATATTCTGGCGGCAGCGTATTAATGTAGTGATGGTTCAGCCACTGCAGTTTTTCAGTATTGAAAGCACTGGCTGATTTGCTGACCGCATCCAGGGTAAACAGCTCGGCCATTTCTGCCACGCTGAAAATTTCCTGATCGCCATGCGACCAACCCAGGCGAACCAAATAGTTGAGCAGTGCTTCCGGCAGATAGCCGTCATCACGATACTGCATCACACCTACCGCGCCATGACGCTTCGACAACTTCTTGCTGTCATCACCCAGAATCATAGAAACGTGCGCATAGGTAGGCACTTCAGCGCCAATCGCTTTCAGGATGTTAATCTGGCGCGGCGTGTTATTAATATGGTCTTCACCACGAATAACGTGCGTGATGCCCATATCCCAATCGTCGACCACGACGCAGAAGTTATAGGTCGGCGAACCATCAGTACGACGGATGATCAAATCATCCAGCTCTTGGTTACTGAATTCGATCGGACCACGGATTTGGTCATCGAAAATCACCGAACCTTCTTGCGGGTTACGGAAACGCACCACACATGGCTCATCCGCAGCGTGATGCTCGTGGCTGTCACGGCAACGACCGTCATAGCGTGGCTTCTCACCTTTCGCCATCTGTTCTTCACGCAGAGCTTCTAAACGCTCTTTTGAGCAATAGCATTTATAAGCAGAGCCAGCCTCTACCATTTCATCAATGACCGCGTTGTAACGATCAAAGCGCTTCGTCTGATAGTACGGGCCCTCATCCCATTGCAGGTTAAGCCAGTGCATACCATCCATGATGGCTTCAATGGCTTCCGGCGTAGAACGTTCTAAATCGGTATCTTCGATACGCAGAACGAATTCGCCCTTGTTATGGCGAGCATACAGCCAGGAATAGAGAGCAGTACGGGCACCGCCCACATGCAGGTAGCCAGTGGGGCTGGGTGCGAAGCGAGTTTTGATTTTCATTCAGCATTGCCTTAGATGCGCAGGTTTCTTTATCTGGATGACAAAAAAACGGGTTAACGCGAAAAAACAGTGGGCATATTCTAGCAGGTGAGACGCTTTCCTCAATGACTCTCGCGGTGGCATCGCTTATTCAACTGCGTTTTTCTGCTAATAAAACCAGCACATTGACTAAAAGCGCGACATTACGCCTAAATTTAGAGCGAACAAACATTTATGTTTTAAAAAGCGTTGACTCACTTCGAAGGATCCCTATAATGCGACTCCACACAGCGGGGGTGATTAGCTCAGTTGGTAGAGCATCTCCTTTACACGGAGGGGGTCGGCGGTTCGAGCCCGTCATCACCCACCACTCTTAAAGTGGTCCGCAGTGTGCAAAAGTTTGGAAAGAGTAAGATATGGGCGATTAGCTCAGTTGGTAGAGCATCTCCTTTACACGGAGGGGGTCGGCGGTTCGAGCCCGTCATCGCCCACCATATCTTAGTCAGATGACACTCTTGTTAAGCAGTTCCGAAGTGGGCGATTAGCTCAGTTGGTAGAGCATCTCCTTTACACGGAGGGGGTCGGCGGTTCGAGCCCGTCATCGCCCACCACTTCGGGTCGTTAGCTCAGTTGGTAGAGCAGTTGACTTTTAATCAATTGGTCGCAGGTTCGAATCCTGCACGACCCACCAA
>NZ_BBOC01000007.1:0-99871 GCF_001485335.1 Type-D symbiont of Plautia stali
GGTTTTCCAGCTTGATGTTCACGCCAATGTTTTTCTTCCAGATAGAAGAGGCGGCAATGGCTAACTTCTTGTGCAGATCGGAGGTGTTGTACAGCAGGTTGAAGGTCAGTGGCTTATCTGCGGTATAACCCGCTTCGGCCAGCAGTTTCTTCGCTTCTTCATTACGCTTGTTCTGATCCCACTTGAACCAGTCTGGTGGCAACAGTTCCATGCCATCGGTAGCCGGAGGCGTGAAGCTGTAAGCAGGCAGTTGGCCTTGCGCCAGTACCTTGTTAACCATGATGTCACGATCCAGACCCAGTTTCAGTGCGGTACGCACGCGTGGATCGGTGAATGGCGCTTTCTGGTTGTTGATTTCATAGTAATAGGTGCAGAGGTATGGCTTCACCATCAACTCTTTGCCGTTGTCACGCTGCAGCTTTTTGAACAGCTCAATCGGCATGTTGTTATAGGTGATGTCGCTGCCGTTCTCAGAGAAGTAGCGGTTGACGTCACTGACTTCGGAGTTGATTGGCAGGAAAGTGACTTTGTTCAGCACCGTGTGCGCGTTGTCCCAGTACTCTGGGTTACGCACGATGGTCACGCGCTCGTTAATTACGTGAGATTCCAGCTTAAATGCGCCGTTACCCACCCAGTTCTGTGGCTGCGTCCACTGGTCGCCAAACTTCTCAATAGCAGGCTTGTACACTGGAGACATCACGGAGTTGATCAGCAGCTTATAGAAGTAAGGGACTGGTTCACTCAGGGTCACTTGCAGGGTGTGATCGTCAAGCGCTTTCACGCCCAAATCAGTGACAGGTTTTTTACCTGCGATGATGTCGTCAACGTTCTCAATATGGCCATACTGCGGATAGCTGGCGTATGGGGATGCGGTTTTCGGATCGACCAGACGCTGCCAGCTGTACACGAAATCTTGTGCGGTGACAGGCTCACCATTTGACCATTTGGCGTTCTTGCGCAGATGGAAAGTCCAGACTTTGAAATCTTTGTTTTCCCAGCTTTCCGCCACGCCCGGAATCGGCTTGCCATCGCTGTCGCTGATGATCAGACCTTCGTACAGGTCACGGGCGATGTTATCTTCCGGCACACCTTCAATTTTATGCGGGTCCAGTGACTGAACTTCGTCACCATTGCCACGTACCAGTTCCTGTTTTGCTGCCAATTCAACGCCTGCTGGTACTGTCGCTGCCAGCGCGGCATTCCCTGCCAGCGCGCCGATTGCTGCAAGAACGCCAGCGGCAATCAGGCTTTTTTTCGTGATGTTGTTCATTATTACGCTCCAGTTTTATTATCGTCACCGGGTCGGTCAACCGCCCAGCGTACCCCGTTTCCGGGAGATCTCTGCCTGTCTGAACAGAGATCACTACCACCCTTCAGGGTTTACTTCAGTAACGTGCCGCCCGACTGTAGCGCCGGATCGGCTCATTACTCAATGTTTCTTTATGTAATAGTATTTCAATGCCAGCATATCCTGCGGATCTTTACCGGTGTAACCCCCTACCCAAGGCTTCACCAGACGCACGCTCACCCGGTAATAAACCGGAATGATGGCGGAATCTTTATCCAACTGGGCTTCAGCTTGCTGATACAAGGCCGCACGCTGAGCGTCATCGGTTACGGTCAGGGTTTGCGCCATCAATCTGTCAAACGTATCGCTATGATAAAACGCGGTATTGATCGATGACCCACTCAACAGCATATTGAGGAATGTGGAGGGTTCGTTGTAATCCGAACACCAGGTTGCGCGCACCACGTCGTACTGTGCCTGGTGGCGCGTTTCCAGCAGCGTTTTCCACTCCTGATTCTGTAACGTGACCTTGGCGCCGAGGTTTTTCTGCCACATCGAAGCCGCGGCAATCGCCTGCCGTTTATTCTGCTCCGAAGTGTTATACAACAGCGTGAATTGCAGTGGGTGCTGCGGCGTGAATCCCGCTTCAGCCAGCAATTGCTTCGCACTGGCATTGCGCTCAGCTTGCGTCTGCTTCGACCATGCTGGCGCCTCAGGCGTGATCCCGTGCGTGAACGGCGGCGTCAGGCCATATGCTGGGATCTGCCCCTGCCCCATGATTTTGTCGGCGATGATGTCACGGTCGAGGGTTAGCTTGAGTGCGGTTCTCACACGGGCATCAGTGAACGGCGCTTTTTTATTGTTGATTTCGTAATAGAAGGTGCAAAGCAGTGGGCTGACTTTTACCTGCTCACCCAGGTCTTGCTGTAATTTCTTAAACAAGTCTGGTGGCACAACGCTATTGGTCATATCCGAGCCGCCACTGCGGTAGCGATTAATATCGCTATTTTCAGACGTGAGCGGCAGTAATATGCCCTCATCAATTACCGTGTGAGGGTTGTCCCAGTAACGTGGATTACGCTTGAGAACGATTTTCTCATTGACCACCCAATCAGCCAGCGTATAGGCACCATTCCCTACATAGTGATGAGGCTGAGTCCATTGCTCACCCCATTTCTCAATGGCAGCACGGTACACCGGCTTCATCGCGGTGTGGGCCAGCATGTCGATAAAATAGGGAACGGGTTCTGAGAGAGTGACCTGAAGATGATGGTCATCCAGCGCCTTGACGCCCAGTTCAGTGGGAGAGGCTTGACCGGCCAGAATAGAATCAATATTGGCGATATGGGCGGCTTGCAGGTAACTGGCATAAGGTGATGCCGTTTTCGGGTCGGCCAGGCGCTGCCAGCTGTAAACGAAATCTTGCGCAGTCACAGGCTCGCCGTTGCTCCACTGAGCATTGTCACGCAAAGTAAACGTCCAGATACGGCCATGATCGTTGCGCCAGGAAGAGGCCACACCTGGAACAATTTGCCCGTTATTATCCGTCTCTACCAATCCTTCCAGTAAATTTCGAATCACATTGGACTCGGGCACACCTTCGGTTTTTTGCGGATCTAACGAGGCGACTTCGCTGCCATTGTTAATCACAATGCGCTGTGTTTCTGCCAATGGCACGCCCGCTGAAACTTCTGCTGCCTGACTGTGTGCAATTATCCCCGACAAGCAGAGCGCCAGAAGAGAAGGCGCCGCTTTTTTCGCTGCCATGCTTTTCATCAACAAATATCAACCTTAAAACATTAACCCGCTAGCGAGTAAGCAAGAAGCGTACTCATTTGACACCAGCGGATAAAAAATTTGCGATGTGCCGAAAATTATCAGAACAAATGCCCGCACGCCAAAGCCAAACAGCAAAAATGTTAGCTGATTCTCTTTTATCACGGACATGCCCACAGTAAAAGTGTTAATTTTTACACTGAAAAATCAATCAACATCCTGATATATATAATTTAAATCTATTTTTTGCGGAAGTTTTGTACAAGCAAAATTCTTAAGCGCATAAAATCGAAATTAATCTGCATTCGCAAGGTTTAACGACACAATAAATTAATTATGGCGATTAAAGCCTTATATAAATTTCGTGAAAAACAGGCGTTAAAGAAAAAAACACTGTGACAATTATCACAAAGATAAGTGATAAAAGTGGCGGTGAGAGAAGTAATAGTAGCAAAAGTGATGCTGGAGAGGCTCTATTAAGCGAGATGAATATTTTCACCATATTGGTGCAAATAATTCACAGATTGCACCAATATGGATCAATGGAGAGTTATCTAAGAAAAATAACCCTGCCTTTAATTGAGCAAGCCTGGGAAAATGGCTTTCATTCCGGTGACCACAAATTCAATTCCCAACGCCATCAATAGCAAACCCATTATACGGGTAATAACGTTAATGCCGGTTTGCCCTAACACGCGCACCATTAATGGCGCTGCACGGAACAGCAACCAACAACAAAATGCAAAAATGGCAATGGCAATGGTAAAACCGATCAAATTCGGCCAACTGTGATAGCGCGTGCTCCAAACGATAGTAGAGCTGATAGCACCGGGCCCCGCCATCAAGGGTAACGCTAACGGAACCACACCAATGCTCTCACGTATCGCCGTCTCTGACTTCTCCTGCTTGTTCTGCTTGTCCTCGCCCAGCTTGCCACTGATCATCGACATCGCAATGGTCACTACCAGAATGCCACCAGCAATACGGAATGAGTCGATAGAGATACCAAACAGATGCAGGATTGCATCCCCCAGGAACAGTGACGTCCAGAGAATGATCGCCACAGCCAGATTCGCCGTGAAGTTGGTTTTATTTCGCTCAGCAGCGGCTTGATAGCTGGTCATGCTGATGAACACCGGGATGATGCCCACGGGATTGACCAAGGCAAACAGACCGACAAAAATTTAATATAGCCGGAAAAATCAAGTAGCACGGGATTCAAAGTGAGCTCCGGAAAATGTGTGTTTAAAAAAACGCGCTTAATGTAGTGCAAAAGCCCGATGAAAAACCAGTGGGTCAGACAGAAATTTATGCTGCCATTTTTGCCATAATCCAGTTTATTTATCTGCGGTTAGCGTCCAGTGCACACCCTTCATCAAATCCGTCCCGGCCAGAAGCCCCGCGAAAGTTACTTTAGTTGCGAAAGTCAGTGCTGAATGGAGTCAGCTTGGATGCCAATTGATCTGCATCAAAATTCAGCTACCTCATCCGGGGTAATCTTACCGCATCGAAACTTGTTACAGAGACACAGGCTTCTTGACCAGGAAACCCTTTTAGTAAGCAACGGCAAATCACCGCCATCCTGAGCAACGTATAAGCATAGCGCGACTATACTTCTGAACTCAGGCTTGTTTACTAAAAGAGTTTAACTTCCTTCAGGAGAGTACTATGGCCGTTACTAATGTTGCCGAGCTTAATGCACTGGTTGAGCGTGTTAAAAAGGCACAGCGTGAATTCGCCAATTTTAGCCAAGAACAAGTTGATACCATTTTCCGCGCTGCTGCACTTGCCGCCGCTGATGCCCGCATCCCCCTCGCTAAGATGGCTGTTGCCGAATCCGGTATGGGCATTGTTGAAGATAAAGTGATCAAGAACCACTTCGCTTCAGAGTACATCTACAACGCCTATAAAGATGAGAAAACCTGCGGTGTGTTAGACACCGATGACACTTTCGGCACCATCACTATCGCCGAGCCGATTGGCCTGATCTGCGGTATTGTGCCGACCACTAACCCAACCTCTACCGCTATCTTTAAAGCACTCATCAGCCTGAAAACGCGTAACGGCATTATCTTCTCACCGCATCCACGCGCCAAAGACGCCACCAACAAAGCAGCGGATATCGTGCTGCAGGCGGCCATTGCTGCCGGTGCGCCGAAGGATATTATTGGCTGGATTGACGCGCCTTCTGTCGAGTTGTCTAACCAACTGATGCACCATCCAGACATCAACCTGATTCTGGCCACCGGTGGCCCAGGCATGGTGAAAGCCGCCTACAGTTCAGGTAAACCAGCAATTGGTGTGGGTGCCGGTAACACGCCAGTGGTGATCGATGAGACCGCGGATATCAAACGTGCAGTTGCTTCAATTCTGATGTCCAAAACCTTCGACAACGGCGTTATCTGTGCGTCTGAACAGTCCGTCATTGTGGTTGATTCCGTCTACGATGCCGTTCGCGAGCGCTTCGCCACCCATGGCGGATATCTGCTGCAAGGTAAAGAGTTGAAAGCGATTCAGGACATCATCCTGAAAAACGGCGCGCTTAACGCCGCCATTGTGGGTCAACCGGCTTATAAGATTGCTGAATTGGCCGGCATTAGCGTGCCTGCTTCAACCAAAATTCTGATTGGTGAAGTGAAGCTGGTTGATGAATCTGAGCCTTTTGCTCATGAAAAACTGTCGCCGACGCTGGCCATGTATCGTGCGAAGGATTATCACGATGCGGTAGATAAAGCAGAGAAACTGGTTGCCATGGGCGGTATCGGTCACACCTCTTGTCTGTACACCGACCAGGATAACCAGCACGAACGTGTGCACTACTTCGGCGACAAGATGAAGACGGCACGTATCTTGATTAATACCCCGGCTTCACAAGGCGGTATCGGTGACCTGTACAACTTCAAACTTGCGCCATCATTAACGCTGGGCTGTGGTTCATGGGGTGGTAACTCCATTTCTGAAAACGTGGGACCTAAACATCTCATCAACAAGAAAACCGTGGCCAAGCGAGCTGAAAATATGTTGTGGCATAAACTTCCGAAGTCTATTTACTTCCGTCGTGGCTCACTGCCAATTGCACTTGAAGAGGTCGCCACTGACGGTGCAAAACGCGCCTTTATCGTGACTGACCGCTTCTTGTTCAACAATGGCTATGCGGATCAGGTCACTCGCGTACTGAAATCCCACGGTATCGAAACCGAAGTCTTCTTTGAAGTGGAAGCTGACCCAACCCTGAGCATCGTGCGTAAAGGTGCGGAGCAGATGAACAGCTTCAAACCGGATGTGATTATCGCCTTGGGTGGTGGTTCACCGATGGATGCCGCGAAAATTATGTGGGTGATGTACGAACATCCAGAAACCCATTTCGAAGAACTGGCACTGCGCTTTATGGATATCCGTAAACGCATCTACAAGTTCCCGAAAATGGGCGTAAAAGCGCGCATGGTGGCGATTACCACCACGTCCGGCACGGGTTCAGAAGTGACTCCGTTTGCGGTGGTCACAGACGATGCGACCGGTCAGAAATATCCATTAGCGGATTATGCCCTGACGCCTGACATGGCGATTGTCGATGCTAACTTAGTCATGGATATGCCGCGTTCCCTCTGTGCATTTGGAGGTCTGGATGCCGTAACCCACTCACTGGAAGCCTATGTCTCAGTACTGGCCAACGAGTACTCTGACGGACAAGCCCTGCAAGCGTTGAAACTGCTGAAAGAGAACCTGCCAGCCAGCTATCGCGAAGGTGCCAAAAACCCCGTTGCGCGTGAGCGTGTGCACAATGCGGCCACCATTGCCGGTATCGCCTTTGCTAACGCCTTCCTGGGCGTGTGTCACTCAATGGCGCATAAATTGGGCTCAGAGTTCCATATCCCACATGGCCTGGCTAACGCCCTGCTGATTTGTAACGTCATCCGTTATAACGCGAATGATAACCCAACTAAGCAGACGGCATTCAGCCAGTATGACCGTCCACAGGCTCGCCGTCGTTATGCGGAAATTGCCGACCACTTGGGCCTGAGCGCCGAAGGTGACCGCACCGCACAGAAAATTGAAAAACTGCTGGCATGGCTGGAAGAGATGAAAACCCAGTTGGGTATTCCAACATCCATTCGTGAAGCGGGCGTACAGGAAGCGGACTTCCTGGCGAAAGTCGATAAACTGGCAGACGATGCCTTTGATGACCAGTGTACCGGTGCTAACCCGCGCTACCCACTGATCGCTGAACTGAAACAAATCATGCTGGATACCTTCTACGGCCGTGAATTCTCAGAGTCAGAGAGCGCTACTGCTGAACTCGTCGATGAGAAAGCGGTGAAAGTTGAGAAGAAAACCAAGAAAGCATAAGTTGTCATAAACAAAAAACCCGCTGCGGCGGGTTTTTTTATGTTGGCATTATCAAACCGGAGAGGAGTGTGAGCCGTAAATGGCTTTCAACGAACCTTCATCTATCGCTTGCTTATAGTGTTTACGGCACACCGAAATATAGCGTTCGTTGCCACCAATAACCACCTGCTCACCTTCGCTGAAAGGTTTTCCATTGGCATCCAGGCGCAACACCATACTGGCTTTGCGACCACAATGGCAGATGGTTTTTAGCTCAACCAGTTTATCCGCCCACGCCAGCAAATATTGGCTCCCCACGAAGAGTTCTCCGCGAAAATCGGTGCGTAGTCCATAACACAATACCGGAATATCCATATTGTCGACCACATCAGACAAGGATCTCACTTGTTCACGCGTCAGGAACTGGCTTTCATCAACCAGAACGCAATGAACCGGTTGCTTCGCGTGTTCATCCGCTATTTGCTGGTCTAGTTTCGTTTGAGCGTTATATAAAAAGGCGGGAGACGAAAGACCAATACGTGAACTGACCTTACCCGCACCAAAGCGGTCATCTATCTCGGCGGTATACACTAATGTCCGCATGCCACGCTCCTGGTAGTTATAGGAAGACTGTAGCAAAGCCGTTGATTTCCCCGCGTTCATTGCGGAGTAATAAAAATAAAGTTGAGCCATGTGCAAAATCTCATCGCAGCGCAATTCAGATGTCGCGCAGTCTACCATAAACGCGCGATCCTGTAGCGATGCATTATTTTTATCGTTTGTTCAAATTAACGCCATTAATGACTGAGTGATTCAGCCTCAGCCTTAAACCGCACGTTTTGACAAAGAAGGTCGTGTGCTGACATTTTATTCAACTTTATTACCGCTAAGTGTAAGGATTCGGGCATTGCACTGTTGTGAAGCAGGAAAAATCAAGGTGGTAAAAAAACAGAGAAAGTTAAATATATTTTGCAGGTCGCTTTAAAATGGCATTCCTGACTTTTACTTTACGTTTTACATTTTAATCTGGCTATTGCAGTTATTTTTTCGCCCCACTATTATGAGTCGGCAGAACAACTCCCATTTATTATATTTTGAGATTAGGACAATGAGCGAAGCACTTAAAATTCTTAATAATATCCGTACATTGCGCGCGCAAGCTCGGGAATGCTCTCTGGAAACACTGGAAGAGATGCTGGAAAAACTCGAAGTTGTGGTGAATGAGCGTCGTGAAGAAGAGACGCATGCACAGGCGGAAAATGCAGAACGTAGTCGCAAGCTGGAACAATACCGTGAAATGCTGATTGCTGATGGTATCGATCCAAACGAATTGCTGCAGGCGCTGTCAGAGACCAAAGCACCAGGAAAAGCCAAGCGTGCTGCGCGTCCAGCGAAATATTCCTATGTTGATGAAAACGGTGAAAACCGTACCTGGACTGGTCAGGGCCGCACGCCAGCAGTGATTAAAAAAGCCATCGAAGAACAAGGCAAACAACTGGACGATTTCCTGCTGTAATCACATCAGAGCTTCGCATTGTGAAAGGCAATAACGCTGTTTCACTTTACACCGGGTAAGAAAAAGGAAGCCACTGGCTTCCTTTTTTATGCTGCGCTGTTACTGGTAAAAATCGCGATACCAATCCACAAAGTTTTGTACGCCAATCTCTACACCCGTTTGCGGGCGGAAATTAATCGCCTCATACAACGGCTGCGTATCGGCGCTGGTGCCAGGCACATCACCCGGTTGCATAGGCAGCATGCTTTTGTTCGCCTCAATACCCAACGCTTTCTCCAGTGATTCGATATAGGTCATCAGGCTGGTTGGCTGGCTATTTCCGATATTGTAGACGCGATAAGGTGCAGAACTTGATGCAGGAGAGCCCTCTTCTACGGTCCAGCTTTCGTCGGCCTGCGGAATAACGTTTTGCAGGCGCACAATCGCTTCAGCGATATCATCAATGTAGGTAAAGTCACGCGTCATTTGCCCGCGGTTATATACATCAATTTGCTCACCAGCCAGCATGGCACGCGTGAACTTAAATAGCGCCATATCGGGACGGCCCCATGGACCATAAACAGTGAAGAAGCGTAAACCGGTAGTAGGTAACTGATACAAATGTGAATAGGTATGCGACATCAATTCATTAGCTTTTTTGGTGGCCGCATACAATGAAATAGGATGGTCAACTGAGTCATCAGTTGAAAAAGGCATTTTACGATTCAGTCCATACACGGAACTGGATGAGGCATAAAGCAGGTGGCCAATTTTATGGTGACGACAGCCTTCCAGAATATTCAGATGGCCAATTAAATTGGCATCCGCATAGGCGTGAGGGTTTTCAATGGAATAACGCACCCCTGCCTGGGCACCCAAATGAATAACGCGCTCAAAGCCGTGCTGGGTAAACAGAGAAGAAATGGCCTGGCGGTCTGCCAGGTCCATTTTGATGAAAATAAATTCAGGGTGCTGAAGGATCTGATCCAGGCGAGCCTGTTTAAGGCTGACGTCATAATAGTCATTCAGGTTGTCTATACCGACAACCTGGTGACCGGCGGCCAGCAAACGCTGACTTACATGAAATCCAATAAACCCTGCCGCGCCGGTGACCAGAAACTTCATACTTCCCTCATTTATTCTACGATTTGGATTGACGCTCCGCGGCCAATTGCATAATAAGTAAAGCCGCGTTTGCTGATACGTTCCGGATCATACAGGTTACGACCATCAAAAATCACGGGTTGTTTTAACGCGGTTTTGATAACGTCGAAATCTGGTGCACGGAAATTCTGCCATTCAGTACAGATAACTAAGCCATCTGCGCCCTGAAGTGCAGCTTCTTTCGTGCCCGTCAGCTTCAGGTCGTCACGATGACCATAGATGCGTTGGGCTTCTTCCATCGCTTCTGGGTCAAATGCCTGAATAGTCGCACCCGCTTCCCACAGCGTTTCCATCAGCACACGGCTGGAGGCTTCACGCATGTCGTCCGTATTGGGTTTGAAGGCCAGTCCCCACAGTGCAAACGTCTTGCCGCGCAAATCGTCGCCAAAATGGCGCTTGATAAAGCTTGGCAGTTTGTTTTTCTGCGAGTCGTTCACATCTTCTACCGCCTGTAACAGGCGCGGCGTGTAACCAATAGACTCAGCAGTACGAATCAGCGCCTGCACGTCTTTCGGGAAGCACGAACCACCGTAGCCACAGCCAGGGTAGATGAAGTGGTAACCAATGCGTGAATCCGATCCAATCCCCTGACGCACTTTCTCAACGTCGGCTCCCAGACGTTCTGCCAGGTTTGAGATCTCGTTCATAAAGCTGATTTTGGTGGCCAGCATGCAGTTTGCCGCGTACTTGGTCAGCTCTGCACTGCGGATATCCATCAAAATCATACGGTCGTGATTACGATTAAACGGCTCGTAGAGTTCACGCAGCAGTTCAACCACATCATCGTTATCGGTACCCACGACAATACGCTCAGGACGCATACAATCGTTTACTGCAGCCCCTTCCTTGAGGAATTCAGGGTTAGAAACCACATCAAACGGGATGTTAACATCACGTTTTTGCAATGTTTCTGTCATCACTGCACGCACGCGATCCGCCGTCCCGACAGGCACTGTGGATTTGTCGATAACGACTTTATGATCGCTCATGTGCGCGGCAATGGTGCGCGCAACTGCAGTCACATATTTCAGATCGGCAGAACCGTCTTCATCCGGCGGGGTTCCCACTGCAATAAATTGCATCACGCCGTGGTTAACACCCTCTTCTGCATTGGTGCTGAACTTCAGGCGGCCCGCTTCATAGTTAGACATCACCAGCGGCGTCAAACCCGGTTCGAAAATCGGAATATGGCCTTTTTTCAGGTTTTCGACTTTCTTTTCATCGACATCAATACAGAGAACGTCATGTCCGACTTCAGCTAACACTGCAGCCTGAACCAGACCGACATAGCCGATACCAAATACAGTGACTTTCATTGAATTATCCTGTGTTTAATGAATTACTTTTTGTTGCCTACCGCGCCTTCGAGCCATTGAGTAAAGTCTTTACCCAGCACCGGATGACGTACACCGTACTCAACAAAAGCTTGCATATAACCCAGTTTGTTACCGCAGTCATGGCTCACACCGGTCAGGTGGTAAGCTTCTACGGTCTCTTTTTCCATCAGCATGGCGATGGAGTCAGTCAGCTGAACTTCGCCACCTGCGCCCGGAGGAGTTTTTGCCAACAGCGGCCAGATATCCGCTGACAGCACATAGCGACCGACAACCGCGAGGTTGGAAGGTGCTTCAGACGCTTTCGGCTTCTCAACGACTCCCACCATTGGCGCGCTCTGGCCTGGGGCAAGGTCGGCACCTTTGCAGTCAACCACACCGTAAGCGGTCACGTCGGCTACTGGCTCAACCATGATTTGACTACGACCGCTTTCTTCATAACGCGCCAGCATTTCTGCCAGGTTGTCTTTAGTAGGATCGGATTCGTATTCATCAATAATCACATCCGGCAGGATGACCGCAACTGGCTCATCACCCACCAGTGGATGTGCACACATCACTGCGTGGCCCAGGCCTTTTGCAATACCCTGACGAACCTGCATGATGGTGACGTGTGGTGGGCAGATAGACTGGATTTCATCCAGCAACTGACGCTTAACGCGTTTTTCCAGCATAGATTCCAGTTCAAAACTGGTATCAAAATGGTTTTCGATGGCGTTTTTAGATGAGTGGGTGACCAGCACAATCTCATTAATGCCCGCAGCAATACACTCATTCACGACATATTGGATCAGCGGCTTATCGACCAGCGGTAACATCTCTTTTGGAATAGCTTTGGTAGCAGGCAGCATACGCGTACCCAGACCCGCAACCGGGATTACCGCTTTTTTTACTTTAGACTTATAGGCAGACATCTAAATACCTCTCTTAATAGGCCGTTCAAGTTAATACTTGATATGTCGGTTTAAAAACGAAATGAGTATATCAGTTACTATCAGACGGATTTATCCTGGATGGAGTTAATCCGCGGAATTTAAGACTATTACCCAAGTGTAAAGCTTACCCTTGGCCCTGTCTCCAACCCGCGAAAAATATAAATCCGACCGCTTATTCTTCAGCCGAAAGCATCAGGCGAAGCCTGCCGCCCGCGCCCCAAACATGGCATTGCCAGGCATCGGCACGTTGATTGATTTGATTGAGGTGCGTGCTGCCCATAGTACCAAGCGGCACGCCATTACTGAGTTGAATCTGGTGGGTGTTGATGTGCAACGTCGCGTTGAGACCAGCGGAGACCAAAATCAGGTTTTTCAACTGGCGATGGTAGTAGCCCACCAGTAGTGGGAATTGGCCACTGAGGTTGGCCTGACGTAGCAGCATGTTGACCTGCCTGAGCAAGCCGTTAAGTTCTGGCAGACGTTGATTCTGTCCAGAAAGTTGTTCCTGCAGCAGTCCGTTGAACAACGCGCGCAACAGCAATGCCGCCAGTACGCCGTTATCACCCGCTCGGGTGACGTCAAGGCAGTAGAAGGCGAGATCCTTATCCGATAGCGCAGCGATATCCAGCACCAGACCCGGCTGCTCTTCCATCGTCAGTTGACGATAATTAATCCGGCAGTTGGCAATGGTTTGCTGCACTGGAGGCTGCAACTGTTTAAGCAGTTTAGACGCGGCTAAAGGATCGCGGACCAGCGCGTCCCAGTCCTGGAACAACTGTTCATCTTCTTCAACTTTTGAGGTAAACATCGAAGGATAAAGGCACTCATAAACCGCCTCACGGAAACGTTCGAGGTTTTTAAGCGGTTTAAGCAACACATCCTGCACACCAAGCCGCAGCACATGCGCAATGTCGGCCATATTCTGCGTGGCGGAAATGATCAAGATAGGTACGCTATTGCCGCGACTGCGGATACGCTCAACAAACTGAATGCCGCCCATACGCGGCATTTCCAAATCACAAATGACCAGATCCACCGCCTGCGCCGACAGCAGCGTTAATCCATCCAGACCATCGCCGGCTTCCAGCGTACTGGCGCCCAGACCCGCCAGCATGTTGTCCAGTAATGAACGGAAAACAACCTCATCTTCGACAATGAGTATTTTTTGCCGATTAGTGGCTTTTCCATTCTCTCCCCCTGTGTACCAGATATTTCAATAGTGGTTCATAAAACGCAGTTGCGCCTTTCAGAATTGACTGAAGTCGCAAAAGCTGTGAATGAACAACCTGATTATCTGCCACGTACCAGCGGTAATAGTTCATCCATTTTTTTCTCAACAGCGGCTTTACCTGCCGCGATGGCTTCTTCTGCACGATGAAAATCCAGTGTGGATATCTGCGGACAAAACGGTTGGATCAGGACATCCGGCGGATCCCCTGCCATGCGATTACGCTTCAAACGGTTTTCCAGTATCTGGATCGAGGTTGACATGATCTCCATCGCACCCGGCGTTTGATTGGCCCGGCGATGCGTCAATCCCAGAATGCGCTGGCGCAGTTTCTTGCCCCAACTGAGGGCTTCAGCGGCGGCTTCTTCTTCGCCGCTTTGTGGCGTGACCGACAACAGATCCTGCTGCATCAAATGCGCGTCATGTTGTAAATCAACCGCGATGACAATATCTGCGCCGAGTGCACGCGTGAGCGAAATCGGCACCGGATTCACCACCGCACCATCCACCAGCCAGTAACCATTGTAGCTAACCGGAGGTAACAGGCCTGGCATGCTGCATGATGCGCGAACCGCCTGGTGGAGATCCCCCTCCGTTAACCATAGCTCACGCCCGGTACTTAAATTTGACGCGACAACGCCAAAAGGTTTGTCGCACCCTTCGATAAATTCATTGGGGATCAGCTGGCGAATATGGCTAAACACCCGGTCGCCGCGTAACAATCCCCCGCGCTGCCAGGAAAGATCCATTAAGCGGATGACGTCCCAATAGCGAAAGGCGCTGACCCACTTCTCCATCACACCGAGTCGGCCATTCACGTAAGCTGATCCCACTAAAGCACCGACAGAACAGCCAGCAACCACGTCAACTTCAATCCCGGCGCGCTCTAAAGCATTGATAACACCTATATGCGCCCAGCCTTTGGCAGCACCTGAACCCAGAGCCAGCCCAATTCTTACCTTTCTCATCGCACCTCGTGATTCATCTGGTACGTAGCATCACACTCAGCAGTCGGCTACCATAGCGCACACGTTAATTTAGTTTAATCACTCACAGGAGATGACGTGTCCGAAAAGTGCCCCTGCTGCAGCGGAAAGCAGTATAGCTCATGTTGCCAACCCTTTCTGAGTGGCCATGATATCCCCACCAGCGCTGAACAATTGATGCGGTCACGTTATACCGCCTATGTTGAGAAGAATGCCGCCTATCTGGCATCGACCTGGCACTCCAGTCAGCGCGTGGCAGACCTTGAGACGCTATTATCCGAAAGTTTTACCAACACTGAATGGCTGGGTCTGAATGTAACCCGTTGTATTAATGGAAACCATGTTAATGAAGCCTTTGTGACCTTTTTTGCGCGTTACCGCGAAAAAGAGCGGACTTCAGCCATCTATGAATGTTCACGCTTTCTTCGTGAGGATCAACGCTGGTACTATGTAGACGGTACAACGCCGGAATTAGGGCGTAACGATCGCTGTCCTTGTGGCTCCGATAAAAAATACAAAAAATGTTGTGGTTAATCTGGACAGATGCACAACGGCTTTACCATTCATCGCTTTGACAGGACTCTGATCGAGATGCAAGCGCCAAACACGCAACGAAAAGTTTTACGAACCATTTGCCCTGATGCAAAAGGCCTGATCGCTAAGATCACCAACATTTGCTACAAGCACGAACTCAACATTGTGCAGAACAATGAGTTTGTCGATCACCGTACCGGGCGCTTTTTCATGCGCACAGAGCTTGAAGGGATTTTCAACGACAACACCTTGCTGGCCGATCTCGACAGCGCGCTGCCAGCTGGCTCGGTGCGTGAACTGCAGAGCGCAGGACGCCGCCGCGTGGTTATTCTGGTCACCAAAGAAGCGCACTGCCTGGGTGATTTGCTGATGAAAAGCGCCTTTGGGGGTCTCGATATGGAGATCGCCGCGGTCATCGGTAACCATGAAACCTTGCGTTCACTGGTCGAGCGTTTCGATATTCCGTTCGTGCTGGTAAGCCACGAAGGCTTAACCCGTGAAGAGCACGACAATCGCATGGGTGACGAAATCGATCGTTACCAACCGGATTACGTCGTGTTAGCGAAATATATGCGTGTGCTGACGCCGGCCTTTGTGCAGCGTTACCCGAATCAGATCATCAATATTCACCACTCGTTCCTGCCCGCTTTCATCGGCGCTCGTCCTTACCATCAGGCGTATGAGCGCGGCGTGAAGATCATTGGCGCAACGGCACACTATGTGAATGATAACCTTGATGAAGGTCCAATCATTATGCAGGACGTCATCAATGTCGATCACAGCTATACCGCAGAAGAGATGATGCGTGCCGGACGTGATGTTGAGAAGAATGTATTGAGCCGTGCACTGTATAAAGTGCTGGGTCAGCGGGTGTTCGTTTACGGCAACCGCACCATCATTCTTTAATCTGTGCGGCGCTGAATTGTGCAACTCTTCAGCGCCACGCGTGAAAAGTGGTCAAACGATTCATAATTTCGTTTTCAGCGCTTTACAGTCAGAGCGCATTTGGTATGATGCGCCCCGCTTTCAGGCACTTTAATTCAGGCCAGTGGCGGGATTCCCGAGCGGCCAAAGGGAGCAGACTGTAAATCTGCCGTCATCGACTTCGAAGGTTCGAATCCTTCTCCCGCCACCATCTGAATTAACTCCTCCGCCTTGAATCGTTAAGAGCTTTATATCCCAGGCGGGATTCCCGAGCGGCCAAAGGGAGCAGACTGTAAATCTGCCGTCATCGACTTCGAAGGTTCGAATCCTTCTCCCGCCACCATCTCAGACAAACCCAAACCCAACCTAAACTCATACTTCCCCCGTTACCATTGTTCCTGCACTTTCCCTCTTACTTCAATCGTTGCTACCTTCCGATTCAATCCATGACTTTTAAGCGAAAACTCGTTACCATCCCGGCATACTTTTGCGGAAAAAAATGGCAGCGAAATGAAATTCATCTCTTTCAACATCAACGGCTTGCGCGCTCGCCCTCATCAGCTTGAAGCGCTGGTTGAGCAGCATCAACCGGACGTTATCGGCCTGCAAGAAACCAAAGTTCATGACGACATGTTCCCGCTCGAAGATGTCAGCAAACTGGGTTACAACGTCTTTTATCACGGCCAGAAAGGCCATTACGGTGTGGCGTTGCTCACCAAGCAGCAACCTGTCTCTGTACGCCGTGGTTTTCCCGGTGATGATGAGGATTCACAACGCCGCTTAATCATGGCGGAAATCCCGAGTCCAATCGGCGACATTACCGTGATTAACGGCTATTTCCCGCAAGGTGAGAGCCGCGACCACCCGACCAAATTCCCGGCGAAAGAGAAGTTTTATCGCGATCTGCAAGATTATCTTGAGCAGCAACTGGCCGTCGATAAACCGGTGCTGATCATGGGTGACATGAACATCAGCAGCACCGATCTGGATATTGGCATTGGCGAAGACAACCGCAAACGCTGGTTGCGCACCGGTAAATGTTCATTCCTGCCAGAAGAGCGTGAGTGGATGGATCGCCTGATGAACTGGGGCTTGGTTGATACCTGGCGTGACAAATACCCCGATACCAACGATCGCTTCTCGTGGTTCGATTACCGTTCTAAAGGATTCGATGACAACCGCGGTCTGCGTATCGATCTGCTGCTGGCCAGCCAGCCGCTGGCCTCACGTTGCATTGAGAGTGGGATCGATTACGACATCCGCAGAATGGAAAAACCGTCAGATCACGCGCCAGTGTGGTCAACGTTTAAGCTGTGATGAAACCGTGTGGCGCTTAACGCCACGCGCTTTTATTTGATGATTTTCCAGATCAGCGGGTTGGTTCCCAACACTTTCTCATCGCGCCCGCATTGCAACAGCACACCTTCTGCTTTTACCACTGCACCTTCCGAATAACTGCGGTTTTCATAGGTACAGCACTGCATGCAGTTGCTCTGCTGAGTGTTCTGTCCTTGCGTCCAGACTTCCGGTGGCATATCCACCACCACATCAGTATTTCCCATGCTTCTTTCCGGCTGGCGGTTGGCTTGTGCAGCCGTGCTGCACATCATCATCAGGCTCAGCACTACGAGAGCATAACGCATCACTCTGTCTCCTTAGTTTTACGCCGGGTCGATTTCGGTTTCGCTTTACGTTTTGCCGCAGGTGCCGCAATCCCTCTAAACGACTGTAATGACGGTCGCTGGCGCGCTTCGCCAATCAACCCAATCAAGGTGCTGACCAGCGGCTGCATAAACTCATCGTAGCGGCAGGCTTTCTCACTGATGCGAGTCAATGTCGATTCCCAATGCGCTGTCATGTCCGGTCGGGCCGCCATTTCAGGTAAGGCATGAATCAACGCCCTTCCCGCTTCCGTTGAATGAATATAGCGGCCTTTTTTGACCAGAAATGTTCGACGGAACAACAATTCGATAATGCCCGCGCGCGTCGCTTCCGTTCCTAAACCATCGGTCGCACGCAGCACTTTCTTTAATTCTTTATCCTGTACAAAACGCGCGATGCCGGTCATCGCGGATAACAGCGTGGCATCCGTGAAGGGGCGCGGCGGCTGTGTCTGCTTTGCCAACACTTCACCGCGCTCGCACAACAGCTCATCGCCTTTACTCACTACCGGCAGCGGCGTTCCGTCATTCTCTTCATCCCGCTCTTTGCTGCCCAGCAAAGCGCGCCATCCGGCTTCAGCCAGAAAACGGGCTTTGGCGATAAACTTACCGCCGCCAATATCGAGGTCAATGACGCATTTACGGAATATCGCATCAGGGCAAAACTGCATCAGATACTGACGCGCGACTAAACCGTAAATGTTGGCTTCGTTTTCCGTCAGATTGACTTTACTGGCACGCGCCGTGGGAATGATGGCGTGGTGAGCATCGACTTTTTTATCGTCCCAGCAGCGATTTTTCTGATCGGGATTGAAGTCCGCTGGCGGCGTCAGGTTGGGTTGATGCGCCTGAATGGCGTTCAGCACCGCGTGGCGGCCCGCAAAGTGTTCATCCGGTAAATAGCGGCTGTCAGAACGGGGATAGGTAATCAGCTTGTGGGTTTCATACAAACGCTGACAGCAATCCAGCACGTTCTGCGCACTCAAACCAAAGCGCTTAGCCGCCTCGATTTGCAGGCTGGAGAGTGAAAACGGCAGCGGCGCCGTATCCGACTCGCGTTTATCGTTGTAGCCAGTCACCAGCGCCGGCTTGCCATTGATGCGCTCTAATACGTGATCGGCCAATGGGCGATGCAGCAGGCGGCCTTCATCATCCTGCCAGGGTTCACAGGCATCACTGGGCACCCAGGTGGCAATAAAGCGCTCATCTTTCGGCGTGACGATGTGCGCCTTCACTTCAAAATAATCTTTCGGGATAAAGTTCTCGATCTCTTCATCACGACGCACTACCAGCCCCAGCACGGGTGTCTGCACGCGCCCCACCGATAAGACACCATCGTAACCGGCATTACGCCCTAGCAGTGTCCAGGCACGCGTCATATTGATGCCATAGAGCCAGTCCGCGCGGGCACGGGCCAGCGCAGAGACACACAGCGGGATG
The DNA here is from genome assembly GCF_001485335.1 of Type-D symbiont of Plautia stali. NCBI lineage: Bacteria > Pseudomonadati > Pseudomonadota > Gammaproteobacteria > Enterobacterales > Enterobacteriaceae > Type-D symbiont of Plautia stali. The sequence continues at coordinate 19,092 of NZ_BBOC01000007.1, forward strand.
AACTCACGGTTTTCACGCAGACGCCCTACCGCACGCTCCACTGCTGCCGGGTTAAGATCGTTTATCAGGCAGCGTTGAACTTTTTGCCGTTTTTCCGGCGGCAACTGCAAATAATCCAGCACTTCATCCACCAGCAACTGGCCTTCACGGTCCGGGTCACCGGCGTGGACCACTTCAGTTGCCTGTTGCAGCAAGCCTTCAATCACCTTGAGCTGCTTCGCCACCGAGGGGCGCGGCTGCAGGCGCCACTTTTCCGGGATGATCGGCAGATCAGCCAGATTCCAGCGGGCATAACGGCTGTCGTAGCTGTCTGGCTGCGCCTGTTCAAGCAGATGACCCACACACCAGGTCACCATCTGGTCATTACCACAGGCAATAAAACCATCACCGCGACGATGCGGTTTTGGCAGGACATCAGCAATGGCGCGCGCCAGACTGGGTTTTTCGGCAATAAACAAACGCATGTGTGGCGTCGATCCTTTAACGTCAGTTCACGACTGTAATGAGTGGATGAGCATGATCAGCAGCAAACAGCGCACCTATTGCTGTCGCCTGCACGCCGGCTAATGCAGCACAACGCTGGAAAGCGTCCACCTCGCTGGGTTGCACCGCCACCAGCAGTCCACCTGAAGTTTGTGGGTCACACAGTAATGCACGCGTGGCCTGATCCATTGGGGAAATATGCGCACCATAGCTGGCGAAATTGCGCTCAGTACCGCCAGGCACCGCGCCTAACACGATGTAATCATCCACGCCAGGTAACCGCGGAACCTGCGCGACCACCACTTCCGCTCGTAAGCCAGAACCCTGGCAAATTTCATTCAGGTGGCCCAGCAAACCAAAACCGGTGACGTCCGTCATGGCACTGACGCCGGCCAGTTTCGCAAACTCTGCGCCAGCGCTATTCAGCTGACACATCACCTCTGCCGCCAGCGTCTGATGCTCAGGACGCAGCAGCCCTTTTTTCTCCGCGGTGGTCAGGATACCAATGCCCAGTGGCTTGGTCAGGAAAAGCTGACAACCCGCCAATGCCGCGCTGTTCTTCTTCACGCGCGCCACATCAACGATCCCGGTGACAGCCAGACCAAAGATCGGTTCTGGCGCATCAATAGAGTGCCCACCCGCCAGCGCAATACCTGCCGCCTGGCACGCCGCTCGTCCACCTTCAATCACCTGTTGCGCCACCTCAGGGCTGAGGACGTTTATCGGCCATCCGAGGATCGCAATCGCCATGATCGGTTTACCGCCCATGGCATAGATATCACTGATGGCATTGGTGGCCGCGATACGGCCAAACGTGTAAGGATCGTCCACGATAGGCATGAAGAAATCGGTGGTGCTGACCACCGCCGTACCGTTACCCAGATCGTAGACGGCGGCATCATCACGGGTTTCATTGCCCACTAGCAGTTGTGGATCGTGAAAAGGCGTCAGCTCACTGCGTAGAATGGTTTCCAGCACCTGCGGAGATATTTTGCAGCCGCAGCCAGCCCCATGGCTGTATTGCGTCAAACGAAGCGGTTCACTCATGGCGGGTTCCTTATGCGCTGTACAGAAGGCGTTATGTTAGCCTGGCTGCCAGCCGGTGGTAAGTGTTGCACGACCTAACCTCGATCTTTCGCACACGCGGTGTGCAATCTTTGCAACCGCGCTCACCCTGCAGCAGAAACCCGCTGTTGTCTGTCAGAAATAACTGACAAATTGTGCCGTATCGGGTGCCACCACGGTGGTGTTGGCTTTAAGCTGTGGCGTGCCGAGGTAAAGGAAACCCACAATCGCGTCTTGCTCACGGCAGCCAAAGGCTTCACGAACAGCCACATTATCGGTCCAGGGGCCGCTGCGCCAGATACCGTTAAAGCCCTGCGCTACTGCCGCCATCTGCATCGCCATCACTGCGCAGCCCGCTGAAACCAGCTGTTCCCAGTGCGGCACTTTGGCATGTTCTTCACAGCGCGCCACCACAGTAATGATCATCGGCGCTCTGAATGGGGCCGATGCCGCCTTTTCGATGGCTTTATCATCCTGATGAGTGTCGCGCGCTGCCTGCTCCAGCAGCTTAGCGAAACGTTCACGACCCTCATTCTCAACAATGATGAAACGCCAGGGCTGCAGTGTGCCGTGATCTGGCGCGCGTAATCCTGCATGCAAAATGTTTTGCAGCGCCTCACCTGCGGGTGCCGGTTCTGCAATGCGTGATGCTGAACGACGGTTAACTAATAAATCCAATGCATCCATGATTATTCTCCCGTGAATAAAAAGCGTCGGCTAATCCTGGCACAGCGCGATCTTTTGTAACAGTCTGGCGCGATTTCCTGCTGACATTTCGCACGCCGCTCTTTAGGATGAAGCCAACATCGGGGCTGAGCGCGTGGCGACTGCCCTGTTACGTGAATATGGAGAGTTTATGCGCACATTGTGGCGAATTATTGCCGGTCTGTTCCGCTGGAGCTGGCGGGTGTTAAATTTCATTCGGGAATTTATTCTTAATTTATTCCTTATTGTTCTGATTCTGGCTGGCGTTGGCATCTGGTTACAGCTTTCCAGCGCCAGCAGCAGTGAGCCCGTGCAACAAGGTGCGCTGAAAGTTGATTTAAGCGGTGTACTGGTGGATAAGCCTTCCGTCAGCAATCGTCTGAGCCGCATCAGTCGTCAGCTGTTGGGTGCCAGCAGCGACCGCTTGCAGGAAAACTCTTTGTTCGATGTGGTGGATGCGATTCGTCAGGCGAAGACCGACAAGAACATTACCGGCATCGTGCTGGACTTGCGTGACTTCGCCGGGGGCGATCAACCGTCGCTGCAGTATGTGGGCAAAGCACTGCGTGAATTCCGCGATACGGGCAAACCCATCTATGCGATTGGTGACAGCTACAGCCAGGCGCAATATTACATCGCCAGCTATGCGACCAAAATCTACCTGTCACCGCAAGGTACGGTTGATCTGCACGGCTTCGCCACCAACGGCCTGTATTACAAATCCTTACTGGAGAAGTTAAAGGTCAACTCACACGTCTTCCGCGTCGGGACCTATAAATCCGCCGTTGAGCCCTTCCTGCGTGATGATATGTCACCCGAAGCCCGTGATGCCGATGGTCGTTGGATAGGTCAGCTGTGGCAGAACTACCTGAACACCGTTGCCGCCAACCGCCAGATCACGCCAGACCAACTCTTCCCTGGCGCAGCAGGCATCATTAGCGGCTTGCAGGCTGTCGATGGTGATACCGCCAAGTATGCACTGAACAATAAACTGGTTGATGTACTGGATAGCCGTGCTGCCGCAGACCAGGAGTTGGTGAAAACCTTCGGTTGGGATAAGGCCAATAACGATTATCGCAACGTCAGCATTTATGATTACACCGTGAAACAACCGCAGCAGGATCAGGATGGCAATATTGCCGTGATCTTCGCCAGCGGCGCCATCATGGATGGAGAAGAGACGGCGGGCAACGTGGGCGGCGATACCACCGCGTCACAGATTCGTGATGCACGCCTCGATCCGAAAATCAAAGCCATTGTCCTGCGCGTGAACAGCCCAGGCGGCAGCGTTTCCGCCTCAGAAGCGATTCGTGAAGAGCTGGCCGCCGCGCATGATGCCGGCAAACCGGTGGTGGTTTCCATGGGCGGTATGGCGGCTTCAGGCGGCTATTGGATCTCAACGCCAGCGGATTACATCGTGGCAGCACCGAGCACGCTCACCGGATCGATCGGCATTTTCGGGGTGATCAACACCGTCGAGAACAGCCTGAGCAGCATTGGTGTGCACACCGACGGCGTCGCCACTTCCCCGCTGGCTGACGTGGCGACCACCAAAGCCTTGCCGACTGAAGTGCAGCAATTGATGCAACTGACCATTGAGAACGGTTATCGCAACTTTGTTGGCCTGGTGGCGACATCGCGCCATAAGACACCTGAGCAGATCAATGCTATCGCGCAAGGTCACGTCTGGACGGGTAGCGATGCGAAAGCCAATGGTTTAGTCGATGCACTGGGTGATTTTGACGACGCCGTGGCGAAAGCTGCCGAGTTGGCAAAAGTCGCTAAGCCACAACTGAGCTGGTATCAGGATGATCCAGGCATGATTGATTTGCTGCTCAATCAGATGAACGCGTCGGCTCAAGCCATGCTGCCTGCTGCACTCAAAGTGTGGCTGCCTGCGCCAATGCTGGATGTGATGAGCGCAGTGAAAGATCAGCCAGGTTTGATGAATAACCTTAACGATCCACAAAATCGTTACGCGTTCTGCCTGAACTGCGGCAACGTACGTTAATCTTTACAGCCCGGCCGCTGGTCGGGCTGCTTTTCGCTGTTAATCCCCTTATACTGCGCGTTTTACGGCAAGTCTGAGTTCCTCATGCAAAAGAAAAACATCTACGTAGCCTACACGGGCGGTACTATCGGTATGCAACGCTCTGCTCAGGGCTACATTCCGGTTTCCGGTCATCTGCAGCAACAACTGGCGAACATGCCAGAGTTCCATCGGCCTGAGATGCCGAATTTTACCATCCACGAATATCATCCTTTGATGGACTCGTCAGACATGACGCCAGCGGATTGGCAATCGATTGCTGACGACATCAAGCAGAACTATGACCAGTATGATGGCTTCGTGATCCTGCATGGCACCGATACCATGGCGTTTACCGCCTCGGCGTTATCTTTCATGCTGGAAAATCTGTCCAAACCCGTCATCGTTACCGGTTCACAGATTCCATTGGCTGAGCTGCGCTCAGATGGCCAACAGAACCTGCTCAATTCGTTGTATGTCGCGGCGAATTATCCCATTAGTGAAGTCGCGCTGTTCTTTAACAACACGCTGTTCCGCGGCAACCGAACCACCAAAGCCCACGCCGATGGCTTTAATGCATTTGCTTCACCTAACCTGTCACCGCTGCTGGAAGCCGGCATTCACATTCGCAAGCTGAATACCCCTGCGGCACCGCAAGGCAAAGGCGACCTGATCGTGCATCCCATTACGCCGCAGCCCATCGGTGTGGTCACCATTTATCCGGGCATCTCCGCGGATGTGGTGCGCAATTTCCTGCGCCAGCCGGTGAAAGCATTGATTCTTCGCTCCTATGGCGTGGGAAATGCGCCGCAAAACGCCGAGTTTTTGGCTGAGCTTCATCAGGCCAGCGATCGCGGCATTGTGGTAGTGAACCTCACGCAGTGCATGTCCGGCAAAGTGAATATGGGCGGCTACGCCACCGGTAACGCACTTGAGCATGCAGGCGTCATCAGTGGTTTTGACCTCACTGTTGAGGCTACGTTAACAAAACTGCACTTTTTGTTGAGCCAAAATCTCACCAGCACTGAAATTCGTGCCAAAATGCAACAGAATTTACGCGGCGAATTGACCGACGACTGATACGGAGCGAGATGTAATGAAGCGGGCATTGATAATCATCGATATTCAGAACGATTTTTGCCCCGGCGGCCCTATGGCGGTGCGTGAAGGTGATCAAACGGTTGCCGTTGCCAATCGTTACGCACGTGAATTCCGTGATCGGGGTGAATGCGTTGTGGCATTACAGGACTGGCACCCAGCCAATCATGGCAGCTTCGCCTCAGTATCAGGCGAACCGGTTTACACCTTGGGTGAGTTAAACGGTCTGGCACAGATCTGGTGGCCCGATCATGGGGTTGAAAACTCTGTCGGTGCCGATTTTCATCCCGAGCTGGACCGTAGCCTGATTGACGCGGTGTTCCACAAAGGCGGTGACGTCGAGGTGGACAGTTACAGCGCATTCTTTGACAACGGCCATCGCCGTAAAACTGAGCTGGACAGCTGGCTACGTGAACGGAACATCAGCGACCTGGTGGTGCTGGGTCTTGCCACCGATTACTGCGTGAAGTACAGCGTGCTGGATGCGCTGGAATTGGGTTACAACGTTGAAGTGGTAAAAGAGGGTTGCCGTGGCGTGAACCTCAATCCAGATGACAGTGAAATTGCCATCGCCCAAATGGAAGCACAGGGTGCGGTAATAATCTGAAAAATGGGCTGGTGAAAACCAGCCCATTTGCCTGTCAGTGCAGGTTGATTCGTGTCACTTCCGATTCAATGCCGAAATCTTCCTTCAACTGCTTTTTCGACTTCATCACCATTTCACCACCCTTGCCGATGGTCATATGTTGTGGATCGTCGTTATGACGCGCCTGCCACAGCATCACCAGCTGTAGACAGTTTTCACGCTGTTCCGGCGTTAACGCCACACCATCCGGCCATTTGCCTGTTTCCACGGCACTGGCCAAACGCTCGTACACCTCCGGCGTCATCGCTGCCAGCATCGCTTCCAGTTCTTGTTTCATGCTCAGCCCTCTTGCTGATTGCCCTGCTCATCGCTAAAGCTTAGCGATGCGGAGTTAACGCAATAACGCTCACCGGTAGGCTGTGGGCCATCCGGGAAGACATGGCCGAGATGTGCATCGCAATTGCCACAACGAATTTCCACACGGTGCATGCCATGCGAATCATCTTCCAGATAACGGATAGCATCATCACTGTAAGGCTGATAGAAGCTTGGCCAGCCACAGCCTGAATCGTATTTGGAGTCGGAGAGAAACAGAGGTGAGTTGCACACTAAGCAGTGGTAAATGCCTTCCTGCTTGTTATGCAGCAGTGCGCCACTGAAAGGCGGTTCCGTGCCGCGATGCTGAGTGACATAACGCTGCATCTCTGAAAGCTGCGCGATTTTTGCCTCGGGTGCGGTGTCTTTAGCCATTTTGAGTTCCGGAGTGTCATTCTGTAAAAATCGACTAGTATTCTAACAAACGAACAACATCTTCATGGTCTTTTTTCGTGCGAACCCATTCGACACGACTGCCACAGCGCAAAATTGTGACGTCGATCACCCTTTGCAAAAGTCATCCCTTTTCGGTCGGTATTCGGCGTAACATAGGCGCGCAATAAGGGTGCTGCGTAAGCGATTGCGCAACGAATTATTCCTGGCGTTGGAATTGACCTGTCGCAACAATTGACACGATTCCGCTTGACGCCTGGTAAGGTTTTTGTAATTTTACAGCCAACCTTTTATTCACTAACAAATAGCTGGTGGAATATATGACTATCAAAGTAGGTATCAACGGTTTTGGCCGTATCGGTCGCATCGTTTTCCGTGCTGCACAGCAGCGTTCTGACATCGAAATCGTTGCAATCAACGACCTGCTCGACGCGGATTACATGGCTTATATGCTGAAGTATGACTCTACGCACGGTCGTTTCGACGGCACCGTAGAAGTTAAAGACGGCGCGCTGATTGTTAATGGCAAGAAAATCCGTGTTACCGCTGAGAAAGACCCGGCTAACCTGAAATGGGATGAAGTGGGTGTTGACGTTGTTGCTGAAGCGACCGGTATCTTCCTGACCGACGAAACCGCTCGTAAACACATTCAGGCTGGCGCGAAGAAAGTTGTTCTGACTGGTCCATCTAAAGATGCGACCCCAATGTTTGTTCGCGGTGCAAACTTCGACAAATACCAAGGTCAGGATATCGTTTCTAACGCATCTTGCACCACTAACTGCCTGGCTCCACTGGCTAAAGTTATCAACGATCACTTCGGTATCGTTGAAGGCCTGATGACCACCGTTCACGCAACTACCGCAACGCAGAAAACTGTTGATGGCCCGTCTCACAAAGACTGGCGCGGCGGCCGTGGCGCAGCTCAGAACATCATCCCTTCATCTACCGGTGCTGCGAAAGCAGTTGGCGTGGTTCTGCCAGAGCTGAACGGTAAACTGACTGGTATGGCGTTCCGCGTTCCTACCCCGAACGTGTCTGTTGTTGACCTGACTGTTCGTCTGGAAAAACCAGCAACTTACAAAGAAATCTGTGCCGTTATCAAAGCTGAATCTGAAGGCAAGATGAAAGGCGTTCTGGGTTACATCGAAGACGACGTCGTATCTACCGACTTCAACGGCGAAACCCTGACTTCAGTATTCGATGCTAAAGCCGGTATCGCACTGAACGACAACTTCGTGAAACTGGTTTCATGGTACGACAACGAAACTGGCTACTCACACAAAGTTCTGGATCTGATTGCACTGGTTGCTGCTAAGTAAGCAACTGGCGAAACAGACAAGGGGTGACTTCGGTCGCCCCTTTTTTTTCATTTGGAAGAAGAGAAGGTCTGACGATGCAAGATAAAATTTATGCTTTGCCGGTGGTGAATCAGATCACCCCTTACCTGTCACAGCGCCAACTGGGTGACTTGCCGATTGTGGTGATCAGCCATCCTAAGGTGCGTGCCGCCATCGCACTGCAAGGCGCTCATCTGCTCTCCTGGCAACCGAGTGGGCAGCAACCGGTAATCTGGCTCAGTGAGAAGACGCCCTTCACTACGGGCAAGGCAATTCGCGGTGGCGTACCTGTCTGCTGGCCGTGGTTTGGCCCGGCTGGCGAACCTGCGCATGGCTTTGCACGTAATCAGCCATGGACACTCACCGCGCACGATGAGAACGAAGATGCGGTGATGCTGACCTTCACGCTGGAGAGTAATGCCCAGACCAAAAAGCTCTGGCCGCACGATTTCACCCTGCTCGCCCGCTTCCGTATCGCCGAACACTGCGAAATAGAGCTTGAAGCCTGGGGCGATTATGAAGCCACCGCCGCGCTGCATACCTACTTCCAGATTGCTGACATCGCGCAGGTTGAAGTGAGTGGCTTAGGCAATAGTTACATTGATAAAGTGAACGCAAATACCTTGGGCAGTTCAGCGGATGGTAAACAAACCTATCCCGACCGCGTGGATCGTATTCACACCGCTGCAGAAGATTGCAGCGTGATCCACGATAAAGGCGGCAAGCGTCAAATCGAAGTGTATCATCACTATCAAAGTGACGTTGTCACCTGGAATCCGGGCCCGGAACTGTCATGCAGCATGGCGGATATGCCGAACGAAGGCTACAAAACCATGGTTTGCGTGGAGACGGCGCGCATTAATAAGCCGATGAAAAGCGCCGGTGAATCCCCTGCACGTCTCGGTACCACGCTGCGCGTGCGTAACAAATAAGTCTTTGCGGCGCACTCGCGCCGCTACACCACATCCAATCCGGTCCTGTGCTGCGGTGCCGGAAACGCCCGGTCGATAATCGTCAACTCCTCTGCCGTTAACGTAACGTTCAGGGCGGCGGCATTTTCCGTCACATGCTTGATGCTGCTGGCTTTAGGAATCGCGATAATACCCTGGTCGCGAATAACCCATGCCAACAGCAATTGCGCCACACTGATGCCCCTCTGTTGTGCAATCTGCTGGAGATGCGGCTCATCAAACAGGGACTGGCGTAAGCGTCCCGCTTGTGCCAGCGGGCAATAGGCCATAATCGGCACGCTGCGTTGCTGACAAGTTGGTAACAGATCATATTCAATGCCACGAGATGCCAGATGATAAAGCACCTGATTGGTTAAGCAGCCCTCTCCGCCCGCTTCACCCCACAACTCTTGCATATCTTCGGTATCGAAGTTCGACACGCCCCAATGGCGAATTTTACCCTGCTGTTGCAGCATCTCCATGGCGCGCACCGTCTCTTCCAGCGGCACATTGCCGCGCCAGTGCAGCAGGTAGAGATCAAGGTAATCGGTCTGCAAGCGCCGCAAACTGCGTTCACAGGCGTCAATGGCATCGATTTCACCTGCGTTCCACGGATAGACCTTTGACACCAACCAGGCTTGCTCGCGGCGCCCGCGCAATGCCTCACCCACAATCTCCTCTGCGCCGCCTTCTGCGTACATCTCGGCGGTATCAATCAGTTTGAGGCCAAGATCCAAACCCGCCTGCAGTGCGCCGACTTCGGCATTGCGTTGCGCAGCATTTTCGCCCATGTACCAGGTGCCTTGTCCAATAGCAGGTAAAGGTGATTCATCACGAAACTGAATGGTTTTCATTACGCCTCCGGTTGCGCCATTTGTGGGCGCTGTATTGGTGCAATGTAAAAAAACGCCTCTTGGCGAGGCGTTTATTCAAATCATCAGAAGCTGTAGCTAATGCCGGTCCAGACCGTGAACTGCCCGCTTTTGTCGACCATTGGGCTGTCTTTGATTTCACTGTCAAATCGGGTATAGCGCCCCGAGAAACTGGCGTTCCAGCTATCACTGATCTGATAGCTGGCATTCATTTCAACATAAGGCGACCAACTGTCATCGGGTTGATACTGCGCAATGCCCGTTCTGGCGCTCTCATGCGATGAAACACCATAGTAATAACGGTTCTGATTGGCGCTGTTCCACATCGCACCGATACCCGGCGTCAGGCTAAATGCGCCAAAATCGAAGCGATACAGATAGGTAAGATCCCAAATCATCCCATTGCTGTTATTCAACACATCACCGAGCAATGCGGTGCGCACGATGCCCCAGTCAGCAACATGACGATAACTGGCACCCGCCATCAGGGTCATGCGGCGCTTGTCCAGCGCTTTCATATCGCCCAGATCGTTGTCTTTCGGATCGTATTGCTGCGGTGAGCCCAGCACTGTTAGAGACAGCTGGTTCTGCGGGTCTTTCCACAGGTAGTAACCGCCTTGCAGACTGCGGAACCAGAAGTTTTCGCCCTCGTAGTTGATGACAGGAATCGGCAGATAACGGTCTTGTCCTCCACGGTAAGGCGATTGGGCATAAATAACCGAGGCACCAAGAGATAAGGGTTCTGCATGAGTGCTGAACGCCGCAAAATAACAAGGAACAGCGAGAGCAAGCGCTTTAAGTTTGAAATGGTTCACAATTTATTCAGTCCATAAATATAACAATCACACGCAGAGTCTAACCAATTTTTTGCTTTGGGTTAATGTTAAATCAGGGATGTTTATCACCCCAGCGGAATTGTCTGAGGCATTTCATCAGCCAGCACGTACCAACGGATTGCCTTAGCGCTTATGAGACTTTGTTATTGATATATCGCTAAATAAGGTGAAAAGTGGCTGCAGGTTTTCTGAATGCCTTCTACAGTTAAAAGTAAGACGAGACTTTTAGTTCGAGCAGAGTAACCATAAGAATTGTGTATCCCGATAAAAAAACGTCAGGTTGGCATAAGGGTTGCTGTACTCAATAAAGAATATCTTCCGGGAGCTGCAAACGTATCTAATTTCGCTCCTTTACCTGTGCTAAAAACGAAAGGACGGGCATCGCTATGAATATATTCGATCACTATCGTCAGCGCTATGAAGCTGCCAAGGACGAAGAGTTCACACTGCAGGAGTTCCTTGCTGTCTGTAAGCAGGATCGCAGTGCATACGCCAACGCTGCAGAACGACTATTGATGGCTATCGGTGAGCCAGTAATGGTTGATACGGCGCAAGAGCCACGCCTTTCCAGAATCTTCTCTAACCGCGTCATGGGGCGTTATCCCGCCTTCGAAGAGTTTTATGGTATGGAGGAAGCGATTGAACAGATCGTCTCTTACCTGAAACATGCTGCGCAAGGCCTGGAAGAGAAGAAACAAATCCTCTATTTACTGGGACCGGTCGGTGGCGGTAAGTCGTCCCTCGCCGAGCGCTTGAAAGCGTTAATGCAGCGCGTTCCGATTTACGTGCTGAGTGCCGAAGGCGAACGTAGCCCGGTGAATGATCACCCACTTTGCCTGTTCAACCCGCAGGAAGATGCCAATATTCTGGAAAAAGAGTATGGCGTACCGCGGCGTTACCTGGGCACCATCATGTCTCCGTGGGCCGCGAAACGCCTGCATGACTTTGGTGGCGATATCACCCGTTTCAAAGTGGTGAAGGTCTGGCCTTCTATTCTGGAACAGGTCGCCATTGCCAAAACGGAACCGGGTGATGAGAACAACCAGGATATCTCTGCGCTGGTCGGTAAAGTCGACATCCGTAAACTGGAAAACCACGCGCAAAACGATCCGGATGCTTACGGCTACTCTGGCGCACTGTGCCGGGCAAACCAAGGCATCATGGAATTTGTTGAGATGTTCAAAGCACCGATTAAAGTGCTGCATCCGCTGCTGACCGCCACTCAGGAAGGTAACTATAACGGTACTGAGGGCATCTCTGCCCTGCCGTTTAATGGCATCATCCTGGCGCACTCCAACGAATCTGAGTGGGTGACGTTCCGCAATAATAAGAACAACGAAGCCTTCCTTGACCGCGTATACATCGTCAAAGTGCCGTACTGCTTACGCGTGTCGGAAGAGATCAAAATTTATGACAAGCTGCTTAATCACAGTGAGTTGACCACCGCACCTTGCGCCCCAGGCACGCTGGAAACCCTGGCACGCTTCTCGATCCTGTCACGCCTGAAAGATCCGGAAAACTCCAGCATCTATTCCAAAATGCGGGTGTATGACGGTGAGAGCCTGAAAGATACCGACCCGAAAGCGAAATCCTGGCAGGAGTATCATGACTACGCGGGGGTGGATGAGGGTATGAACGGTCTGTCGACCCGTTTTGCCTTTAAGATTCTGTCGCGCGTCTTTAACTTTGACCACGCTGAAGTGGCCGCCAACCCGGTACACCTGTTCTACGTGCTGGAGCAACAGATTGAGCGTGAGCAGTTCCCGCAGGATCTGGCTGAGAAGTACCTTGAGCACCTGAAAGGCTATCTGATCCCGAAATATGCCGAGTTTATTGGTAAAGAGATTCAGACGGCTTATCTGGAATCTTACTCTGAATATGGTCAGAACATCTTTGACCGCTATGTCACCTACGCTGATTTCTGGATTCAGGATCAAGAGTATCGCGATCCCGATACCGGACAGCTGTTTGACCGCGAATCACTGAACGCCGAGCTGGAAAAGATCGAGAAACCTGCCGGGATCAGTAACCCGAAAGATTTCCGTAACGAGATCGTCAACTTTGTGCTGCGTGCTCGTGCGCAGAATAGTGGACGTAATCCAAACTGGACCAGTTACGAAAAACTGCGCACGGTCATTGAGAAGAAAATGTTCTCAAATACCGAAGAGCTGCTGCCGGTGATTTCGTTCAATACCAAGACCTCAACGGACGAACAGAAAAAACACGATGATTTTGTCGACCGCATGATGGAGAAAGGCTATACCCGCAAGCAGGTGCGCCTGCTGTGTGAATGGTATCTGCGCGTGCGTAAATCGTCATAATCTTACCTGTAAGCTATGCGGCGCTGCGGCGCCGTAACAGGAGGCCGGAATATTCCGGCCTGGCTTGCGCTGTAGTTTGGGGGAGTTTTATGGCCTATTTCATCGATCGGCGTCTGAACGGTAAAAACAAAAGCGCCGTCAATCGGCAGCGCTTTCTGCGCCGTTACAAGTCGCAAATCAAGCAGTCGATCTCCGAGGCCATCAACAAGCGTTCGGTCACCGACGTGGAGAGCGGCGAATCGGTCTCGATTCCTATTGATGACATCAATGAGCCGATTTTCCACCAGGGGCGCGGCGGCAGTCGCCATCGTGTTCACCCTGGGAACGACCATTTTGTGCAGAATGACCGCATTGAACGTCCGCAAGGTGGCGGTGGCGGTGGAGGCAGTGGTCAAGGCAATGCCAGCCAGGACGGTGAAGGCCAGGACGAATTTGTCTTCCAGATATCGAAAGATGAGTATCTTGACCTGCTGTTTGAAGACCTGGCCCTGCCGAATCTGAAGAAAAATCAGCATCGGCAGCTGAATGAATACAAAACACACCGTGCTGGCTTCACCTCGAATGGAGTACCCGCCAACATCAGTGTGGTGCGCTCACTGCAAAACTCACTGGCACGCCGCACGGCGATGACCGCCGGTAAGCGTCGTATGCTGCATGAGCTGGAAGCCACGTTGACTGAAGTAGAAAACAGTGAGCCGGCGCAATTGCTGGAAGAAGAGCGACTGCGCAAAGAAATTGCCGAGTTGCGTGCGCGTATTGAGCGGGTGCCGTTTATTGACACCTTTGATCTGCGCTATAAAAACTTTGAAAAACGGCCGGAACCCTCCAGCCAGGCAGTGATGTTCTGCTTGATGGACGTATCCGGGTCGATGGACCAAGCCACCAAAGACATGGCCAAGCGTTTTTATATTCTGCTCTATCTGTTCCTGAGCCGAACCTATAAAAATGTCGAGGTGGTTTACATCCGTCACCACACGCAGGCGAAAGAGGTGGATGAGCAAGAGTTCTTCTACTCGCAGGAAACCGGCGGCACCATCGTGTCCAGTGCGCTGAAGCTGATGGATGAGGTGGTGAAAGAGCGCTACGACCCAGCACAGTGGAATATTTACGCGGCGCAGGCGTCAGATGGCGATAACTGGGCGGACGATTCTCCCCTGTGCCACGAGATCCTCGCCAAGCATATTTTGCCGGTAGTACGTTATTACAGCTATATCGAAATCACCCGACGTGCACATCAAACGCTATGGCGTGAGTATGAACATCTGCAGGCGATGTTCGATAACTTCGCGATTCAGCACATCCGTGAGCCCGAAGACATCTATCCGGTATTTAGAGAACTTTTCCACAAACAGGTTGCTGAAGCCTGATATCCGAGCCGGTCACTGACCGGCTTTTTCTTTTCCGCGCCCGCTCTCATTTACCTGAAACTCCCGCTGATTTTTCACACAAACTTAACCATCTATGGGATAGTGCTCGTTAGATTGAAAAAATGTTGAATTAAGCGCTGACAAGCTATTGATAAGGCATTATCTTTTCAGCTTGTCTGTGTGATTATCCCCGCAGTTTGTTTTATCCGTCCGTTAGCGCAGGAGAACGCCGTTGAATGCCAGCATGATTTACAGTTTGTTCATTATTGGTTCCGTGCTGGTTGCAGCAAGTATTCTTCTGAGTTCGTTCTCATCTCGCCTTGGCATCCCGATTTTGGTGATATTCCTCGCGCTTGGCATGCTGGCGGGTGTTGACGGTATCGGCGGCATCGCCTTTGATAATTATCCCGTGGCCTACCTGGTCTCCAACCTTGCGCTGGCCATCATTCTGTTGGATGGCGGCATGCGGACCAAAGCCAGTTCGTTCAAGGTCGCTCTGGGTCCAGCGTTGTCATTAGCCACCGTTGGCGTGATGATCACCGCGGGCTTAACCGGTGTGGCGGCTGCCTGGCTGTTCAAGCTCGATCTAATGCAAGGTTTCCTGATTGGCGCGATTATTGGCTCGACCGACGCCGCAGCCGTATTTTCGCTGCTGGGTGATAAAGGGCTTAATGAGCGTGTCAGCTCAACGCTGGAAATTGAATCAGGCAGTAACGATCCGATGGCTGTGTTCCTCACCATCACACTGATCGACATGATTCAGCAGGGCCAGACCGGTTTAAGCTGGATGTTTGTGGTGCACCTGGTGCAGCAGTTTGGTCTTGGCATTGTGCTGGGATTGGGCGGCGGCTGGGCACTGCAGCAGTTAATTAACCGCATTAATCTGGCACAGGGTTTATATCCTCTGCTGGCCGTCAGCGGCGGCATCATTGTATTTGCATTGACCACGGTGATGGAAGGCAGCGGCATTCTGGCTGTTTACCTTTGTGGCTTCCTGTTAGGCAACAGTCCCATACGTAACCGTCACGGCATTCTGCAAACCTTCGATGGCATGGCATGGCTCAGCCAGATTGGCATGTTTATCGTGCTCGGTTTGTTGGTCACCCCTTCTGATTTGTGGCACATCGCGCTGCCCGCGATGATTCTGTCACTGTGGCTGATTCTGGTGGCGCGCCCGCTTTCCATTCTGGTCGGTCTGCTGCCATTCAAAGGGTTTACCGGACGTGAGCGTATCTTCATCAGTTGGGTGGGGTTACGCGGCGCGGTGCCGATCATCCTTGCGGTGTTCCCGATGATGGCGGGCATGGAAAATTCCAAGCTCTACTTCAACATCGCCTTCTTCGTGGTGTTAGTTTCATTAATGCTGCAGGGCACGTCTCTCGGTTATGCCGCTAAACGCGCCAAAGTCGTGGTGCCACCCACTGCTTCGCCGATTAGCCGTGTGGGGCTGGATATTCACCCGGAAAACCCGTGGGAGCAGTTTGTCTATCAGCTTGGTGCAGACAAGTGGTGTGTCGGTGCGGCGCTGCGTGACCTGCAGATGCCACGCGAGACACGCATCGCTGCGCTATTCCGTGACAATGCACTGATGCATCCGAATGGCAGCACGCGTCTTAAGGAGGGGGATGTGTTGTGCGTTATTGGTCGCGAGCGTGATTTACCCGCATTAGGCAAAATGTTTAGTCAGTCACCGCCTATAGCCCTCGACCAACGCTTCTTCGGGGACTTCATTCTGGATGCCGAGGCACGATTGCGCGATGTGGCGCAGATTTATGGTTTAGAGTTAGACGAAGAGACCAACGATCAGCAATCACTCGGCCAACTCGTTATGGGGTTACTTGGCAGTACGCCGGTGGTGGGTGACCAGGTGGAGTGGAATCAACTGACCTGGACCGTTGCCGAAAAAGAAGATAACCAAATCGTTAAAATTGGTGTGCGCGTTATGGAAGACAAAGAGTAATCCGAAGCGCTTTGGCCCCCAAACTGCACGTGAGCGACTATGATCACTATTCCACCCAGCATAAACGGGAGAATAGGATGGGACACGTGGTAAAGATTGGTCGTTACGAGATCGTTGATGCAGAACTGAATGCTGAAAATTTAGAGACCGTCAGCATTCCCTGCAATACCAACCCCGGCCTGAGTTACCAACTCGACGGCTGGGATCATGACACCAGTGTGCCGGCGTGGATTGATGGCGAACCCATCGATCTGGCGATCGGACACTATGACAAGCAGCAAGACCGCTGGGTATTAAAAAAACCTGCCTGATTTTTCCATACCGCCATCCGCTTCGTATGGCGGTCATTCCTAAAAGCAGTCTTAAAATGAAGCGTGCTATCGTCGGATTTTTTACTTTTAACCTTATAATTCAATTCGCTAGCTCATAATTTCTTTAGTCATTTATTTCCTTTTCAGACTATTTCCATATTAACTCTGTCAAATAACTCCTGCATACTCTTAAACGTTGCTGCAGCTTTTTGTGACGCAATTCACGTCTCAAACGGTCCTTTCGGTGCAGCGCTTGTGGCAGTTTTGATTCATATCGCGCTGAAAAATAAATTCTTTCCTGTTTCAGCGGACCACACCTGAGCGCGTACTTGATTCTGGTCAGGCCATCTTTTACTTAAGAAAAGAGAGCAGGTTTTATGGCAAGTACATTGGTAATGAATAATGCAACCCGCTCATGGAGCGGACTGCGTAAAAATCTCATCGCGAAAGTCGCTTTAAGTTTCTCAGATTTAATTGCATTAAATTTGGCATTGTTCTTATCTGCTGCCACCGTTCAGGGTATTTGGGGAGAACTGGACACCTTTATTCCGCCGCAGCAAATCGAATACCGCTTTATCGCACAACTCGGGCTATCGGTTCTTTGCACCGCCTGGTTCTGGGTGCGTATGCGTCATTACACTTACCGCAAACCCTTCTGGTTCGAGTTGAAAGAAATTGTTAAAACCCTGTTCGTGTTCTCACTGCTGGATTTGGCACTGATCGCCTTCTCCAAATGGGATTTCTCGCGCATGGTGTGGGTGTTTAGCTGGACTTACGCTCTGTTGCTGTTGCCACTGATGCGTGCCGTGGTGAAACGCGCCATAAACCGTGCGGGTCAATGGCAGAAAGAAACCATCATTATTGGTTCGGGTAAAAATGCCATGGAAGCTTACGCTGCGTTGCAGAGTGAAGAGATCCTTGGCTATAACGTGCAGGCGTTCATTTCACTGGAAGATGAAAACCGTCCTGACACTGTTAACGGCGTGCCGGTGATTACCTGGAAAGATATCAACTGGCAGACCATGGATCGTGACAACACGCAATTTATCGTCGCTACTGAATTTGAACAGCAAGTGGTGCGCGATAAATGGCTGAAGTTCCTTTCCAAAATGAAATGCCGTTCAATTTCCGTTATCCCTACTCTGCGCGGCGTGCCCCTGTACGGCACGGATATGTCCTTCATCTTTAGCCATGAAGTGATGATACTGCGCGTCAGCAACAACCTGGCAAAGCGCTCATCTCGTTTCCTCAAGCGTGCCTTCGATATTGTGGTGGCATCCCTGTTGCTGCTGTTCCTGGCTCCGGTATTCGGCCTGCTGTGCGCCATGGTGAAACGCGATGGGGGAAATGCGATTTATGGTCATGAACGTGTTGGACAGGATGGCAAGAAATTTAAATGCCTGAAATTCCGCTCAATGGTCACCAACTCGCAAGAAGTGCTGCAAAATCTGCTGGCGACCAGCGAGGAAGCACGTGCGGAATGGGATCGGGATTTCAAACTGAAGAACGACCCGCGCATCACCAAAATTGGCGGCTTCTTACGTAAAACCAGCATGGATGAACTGCCGCAACTGTGGAATGTGATTCGCGGCGAAATGAGTCTGGTCGGTCCGCGTCCGGTGATTGAAGCTGAACTGGAACGCTATGCAGGTGATGTGGATTATTACCTGATGGCAAAACCGGGCATGACCGGCCTGTGGCAGGTTAGTGGACGTAACGATATTGACTACGATACCCGCGTCTATTTCGACTCCTGGTATGTGAAAAACTGGGCACTGTGGACTGATATCGCCATTCTGTTTAAAACGGCTGGCGTAGTATTGCGTCGCGACGGCGCTTACTAATCCCCTAAAGGCGATGTCTGTGCGCGACCGGCAGACATCGTTTTTTTATTCCTTCCCTTTTCTCTGCTAACTCTTTACCCTTCCCGCTTGTTTAACAGGTTGTTTCTGGTTCGTAATGCAAAAATTTACCCTGCTACTTTTAAGCCTGGTGCTGCTGGCGCCGCTTGGCATTGATCTTTATCTCCCTACACTTCCGCAAATTGCTGAAGGCCTTAACAGCCCGGTCAGTTTGATTCAGACCACCATTCCCCTGTTTTTGCTGGTGATGGGCATAGGTCAGTTGGTGACGGGTCCTTTGGTCGATAATTATGGACGTAAGCCGATCGCTTTAATTGGGCTGGCGCTCTATATCATCGGCAGCGCTATTGCGGCGACGGCCACCGCGTGGCCCATCTTCTTCCTGGCACGACTCATTCAGGGATGTGCCGTGTGTTGCAGTGCGGTGGTGGCCTTCAGTGGGGTACGCGACCGTTTAAGCGGCGATGAAGCCGCGCGCGCCTATGGTTTTCTTAATGGCGCATTAAATATTGTTCCGGCGCTGGCTCCGCTGCTGGGCGGTATCCTTGCCGAAGCCTACGGCTGGCGTGCACCGTTCTGGTTCCTGTGCAGTTATGCCGCGGTGATTGGCGTGATAGTGGTGTTCTTCCTGCCGGAAACACGCCCTGCGGATACCCTGCGAGTTAAAGGTTTGCCGCTGGCACAGTATGCCGCGATTGCGCGCGAACCGCGCTTCCTCGCGTTTGCCTTTGCGAATGCCGGTGCACTGGGCATGGTGCTGACGTATGTTTCGCTCGCGCCGCATGTTTTGATGACCGAAGGTGGCCTCACGCCGCTGCAGTTCTCGTTTGCCTTTGGTGCCAACGGTTTTTGGATCATGTTGGTCAGTGCGTTTGTGAATAAAACCATCCGTAAAGCCGGGCGGCCCTTCTGTCTGGCGATGGGCTTTTTCACCATGTTAATGGGCGCCATCTTACTGGTGGCTGGAATGCATCTATTCCCTGCTGCATGGCAGACTCACTGGGCGTTATACATGATTCCGGTAGCCGTCTCGGTAGCGGGCTTAGCCTTTACGGTCGGACCTGCCACCAGCTATGCGCTGGAGCCGTATCAACAGCAGGCCGGTGTGGCAGCCGCTTTACAGGGCTTTATTCAGATGGCATGTGGAGCAGGCGGCAGTCTAATCATTGTCGCATTACCGGTCGCGGAGAAATCGGCACTGGCATTGATGATGCTATTAGGTGCAGCGCTGGCACTGATGGCCTGGCGCTGCAGTAAGAAAATGCACGGCAGTGTGACCGCGCTTAAATAACGCTAACCGGCACGCGGGGCGCGAGCGCACACATCAGCTCGTAGCCCACCGTTCCCGAGGCTTTCGCGACTTCATCGATTTTCACCTGATTGCCCCATAGCTCCACTTTCGAGCCGATTCCCGCCTGCGGACAAGGTTCAAGATCAATCATCATCATATCCATGGAAATCGCGCCCAGCGTTTGGGTGCGAATACCCTCAACAGACACGGGCGTGCCCGTTGGCGCATGTCGCGGATAGCCATCAGCGTAGCCACAGGCAACAATACCAATACGCTGCGAAGCTGAGGCATGGTAACGATAACCGTAGCCCACCCCGTCACCGGCAGTGAGTTGCTGTACGCCAATAATCTCACTGTTCAGCGTCATCACCGGTTGCAAGCCGGTGCTGGCAATATCCTGCCAGTCACCGCTTGGGGAAGCACCATACAGAATGATGCCCGGCCGCACCCAGTCAAAATGCGCTTCCGGATGCCATAAGGTCGCAGCTGAGTTGGAAAGAGAACGTGGGCAGTTAAGGCCTTCTGCTGCCAGTTGCACCCGCTTCATCGGCTCAATCAAGCCCTCTGGATTTTCCGCATCGGCGAAATGCGCCATCAACGTCATCTCGCCAACATTTGGCAGTTCACGCAGTTTTTGCCACGCCGCCTGGGCTTGCTCAGGTCGGAAGCCCAGGCGGTTCATGCCGCTGTTGATCTTCAGATAGATATCAATCGGTGCCGAGAGCGTGGCTTTTGCCAGCGCCTGGATTTGCCAGTTACTGTGCACGCTGGTGGTCAGACGGTAACGATCAATCAGCGTTAGATCTTCCGCATGGAAAAATCCTTCCAGCAGCAGGATCGGCTTTTTCCAGCCCTGCTCGCGCAGCAGAATCGCTTCTTCCATGTTCAGCAACGCGAAACCATCCGTCTGCGCCAGGCTCTGCCAGACGCGGGTGATTCCGTGTCCGTAAGCGTTGGCTTTTACCACCGACCAGATACGCGACTGCGGTGCCGCCTGACGAACAATCGCCAGATTGTGGCTCAGCGCCTGTTGATTGATGGTGGCGCCAATAGGACGTGACATGCGTTTGCTCTCCCTGAGGTCTTAACGCGCCGCGTTAACGTTACGCAACGGCGATGAATGGGCTTCGAAACCTGGCAGATAGCGCAGCACAGAGAGATCGTCTGCAGCAATTGCCGGTTTCTGACCAGAAATCAAATCGGCCAACAGCTGACCGGAACCACAGGCCATGGTCCATCCCAGCGTACCGTGACCGGTATTGAGATAGAGATTGGAGAGCGGCGTGCGCCCAACAATCGGCGTACCGTCTGGCGTCATAGGGCGCAATCCGGTCCAGAACGTGGCCTGTTCAACAAAACCGCCTTCAGGATAGAGATCGCTGACCACCATCTCCAGCGTTTCA
This sequence comes from Type-D symbiont of Plautia stali, assembly GCF_001485335.1. Lineage (NCBI taxonomy): Bacteria > Pseudomonadati > Pseudomonadota > Gammaproteobacteria > Enterobacterales > Enterobacteriaceae > Type-D symbiont of Plautia stali. Next base: position 40,336 of record NZ_BBOC01000007.1, read on the forward strand.
CGTCGTGCTGGCGTCAGTTTGGTGTTAAAACCAACAATTTCCGCCATACCACCGACGCGGATACGATCGTCAAAGCGCGTTACCGCCACTTTGTAGGTCTCATCGAGAATTGTGGAAACCGGTGCGGCCTCAGGATTCTTAATCGGGATGGTGAGTGAGTAGCCTTTAAGCGGATAAACCGGGATGGCGATAATATCTTTGAGCAGCGCGGTCGAATAGGAACCAAAGGCCACCACGTAGGCATCGGCTTTAATCACTTCGTCGCCACACTTCACGCCGTAGATCCGATTACCTTCGCGCAGCAACTGATCCACTTCCATGTTGTAGCGGAAGGTCACGCCAGCGGCGGCGGCCATATCCGCTAAGCGTTGGGTAAAGAGTTGGCAGTCACCGGTTTCATCATTCGGCAGACGCAAACCGCCAGTGAGTTTGTGGGCGGTGGCCGCTAACGCCGGTTCAACACTGTGAAGCTGGTGTGCTTCCAGCAGCTCGTAAGGCACGCCAGCGTCTTTCAACACGGCGATATCTTTGCTGGCACTGTCGAACTGCTGCTGCGTGCGGAAGAGCTGTAGCGTTCCGCCTTGTCGACCTTCATAGGCAATGCCAGTGGTGGCACGCAGGGTTTTCAGGCAATCACGGCTGTATTCCGCAATCCGCACCATGCGGCCTTTGTTCTCTTGATAGTGGCGCATGTCGCAATTGCGCAGCATATTCCACATCCACTCCAGCTGGAATTTACTGCCATCGAGGCGAACCGCCAGAGGCGCGTGGCGCTGGAACATCCATTTAACAGCCTTCAAGGGCACACCCGGTGCCGCCCAAGGCGCAGCATAGCCGGGGGAGATCTGCCCGGCGTTACCGGCACTGGTCTCCAGAGCGGCAGCGGGCTGGCGATCGATCACCGTGACTTCATGCCCCGCCTGTGCCAGATACCAGGCACTTGCCACCCCGACAACCCCACTTCCAAGAATCACTACGCGCATAAGCCCCTCGTCGCGGCAAAAAGCATAATCAACTATGAATGCCGCCTGCATTAGCATAACCAGACGACTGATTTAATCTTACATTCGACAGATACATTTCACATGTTTTTCACGTTCCTGCACACAGAAATCATGAGGCAGTGCAAAAATCAGGATTTTTTATGCCATAAAACCATTAACCAGCGATTTATTATGCGGAAGGCAGTGCTTTTATCTTTTTTCAGGACAAAGCGCCACAGTCATACAATGCACTTATAAACAGCATTTTATCCTGCCATTAAAAATAAAACCCGCATTTGTCATTAGCAAAACCTTAAGCAGCGAATTTTGAATGATTTTGTGCCAAAAGAATTCGTTTGAGTTCCGGTTTCGGATAAGCGACAGTGGACTATCATTGAAGTGTTCGCTCAGTTTTTTTGGGCCGTCTTTCTCAGGATGAAGCCTTAAACGATCGTGACAGGTGACAATCCGTTGCCTGCCGCTTGCAAAACAGAGGTGCGCTATGACGACAATCTTTGACGAGCCAACCCGGAGCAGTAAACGACTCAGTGATGGGCCAGACTGGACATTCGAATTGCTTGATGTCTATTTGGCAGAGATCGACCGCGTGGCGAAAAGCTACGGGCTTGATACCTATCCGCATCAAATCGAAGTCATCACCTCCGAACAAATGATGGATGCCTACTCCAGCGTGGGGATGCCAATCAACTATGCACACTGGTCGTTCGGGAAGAAATTCATTGAAACCGAACAGCGCTATAAGCATGGCCAGCAGGGGCTGGCTTACGAAATAGTGATCAATTCCAATCCGTGTATCGCCTATCTGATGGAAGAGAACACCATGACCATGCAGGCCCTGGTCATGGCGCACGCCTGTTACGGTCACAACTCTTTCTTCAAAAATAATTATCTATTCCGCAGTTGGACCGATGCCAGCTCCATTGTCGATTACCTGCTGTTTGCACGTAATTACATCTCCGACTGCGAAGAGCGATTCGGCGTCGAGGAGGTCGAACGTCTGCTCGACTCCTGCCATGCGTTGATGAACTACGGCGTGGATCGCTATAAACGCCCGCAAAAAATCTCACTGCAGGAAGAGAAGGCGCGACAGAAAAGCCGTGAAGAGTATCTGCAAAGCCAGGTGAATACCCTGTGGCGTACCCTGCCGCGTAAAGAGAAGGAGTCGGTGCACGTTGAGGCCTCACGTTACCCGTCTGAGCCGCAGGAAAACTTGCTGTACTTTATGGAAAAGAATGCCCCGTTGCTCGAGTCCTGGCAGCGTGAAGTGCTGCGTATTGTACGCAAGGTCAGCCAGTATTTTTACCCGCAAAAACAGACCCAGGTGATGAACGAAGGGTGGGCAACCTTCTGGCATTACACCATCCTGAATCACCTGTATGACGAAGGTAAGGTGTCGGAACGCTTTATGATGGAGTTCCTGCACAGTCACACCAATGTGGTGTATCAACCGCCGTATAACAGCCAGTGGTACAACGGCATTAACCCGTATGCGCTTGGCTTTGCCATGTTCCAGGACATCAAGCGTATCTGCCAGTCACCGACGGAGGAAGACCGTTACTGGTTCCCAGACATCGCGGGTTCTGACTGGTTGAAAACGCTGCACTTTGCTATGCGAGAATTCAAGGACGAGAGCTTTATTAGTCAGTTCCTGTCGCCGAAAGTGATGCGTGATTTCCGTTTGTTTACGGTGATGGATGACGATCGCAATAATTTCCTGGAAATTGCCGCGATTCATGATGAGGCCGGTTACCGCGCGATACGACAGCAGTTGTCAGCGCAGTACAACCTCAGCAATCTGGAACCGAACATTCAGGTGTACAACGTCGATCTGCGTGGTGACCGTTCACTGACCCTGCGCTATGTGCCACAACAGCGTGCGCCACTCGACAAAAGCCGCAAGGAAGTGCTTAAGCATGTGAATCGCTTGTGGGGTTTCGATGTCATTCTGGAACAGCAGAATGAGGATGGTAGCGTCGAACTGCTTGATCGCGCGCCTACACGCGGCCCCACCTTGTAAGGCATAAAAAAACCGGACTGATGAGGTCCGGTTTTTTTATCGCTTGCTGGCTAAATCGTCCGGCATGCTCTTCTGCATACTGTGCCAAATCTCGCCGCTGCGACGTCCATATTCGCGCACGCAATCCACAATCTGATCCTGCGTCGGATTAACGCTGCACAAGTCTGCCAGTTGGCGGTAGAAATTGCGTGCCTGCTGACGCGCCTCTGGGTTGGAGAAATAGTGGCGTCCAACGCGGGTATACAGCCCTTTCAGCCCATTAAGGATCAAACCATAAATGGGGTTGCCCGAGGCAAACGCTAAACCACGAAACACACGATAATCCAGTTCGGTGTAGGCCTCTGCCTTATCCTCTTCCGCTAACGCGCTTTCTAACACTTCACGCGCTTTATCAGGATGGTGGCGTAGTGCGCGGCTGATAAAGATCGACGCGATATTGGTTCGCACTGACAACAGGTTATCAATCAACTGGGGCACGCTATCGTGATCAAGGCGGGCCAGGGTTTCCAGGATGTTTAAACCTGAGGTTTCCCAGAAATCATTCACGCGCGTCGGTTTACCATGTTGAATGGTCAGCCAACCATCACGTGCCAGACGCTGTAACACCTCTCGCAGCGTGGTACGGGTGACGCCAATCAATTCAGAAAGCTCACGTTCGGCAGGTAGGATCGACCCCGGCGGAAAACGACTGTTCCAGATGCTTTCAATAATATACTCTTCAGCAAATCCTGCGGGGCTTTGCGCCTTAATCACCATAGCATTTATTTCTCATTGCTTTCTTTGTCGTAATGGCACTCATCATACCAGAGGGCCTATAGCGTAAATAGCCTGACAACTGATTAAAAGCGCGCGCTGGCGCAAAAATTCAGTCTTGTTATCCTCGTGGTGACGGTAAAAACGCACTCGTTTGCGTTGTGCTGTCCGCCTGCCACTCCTTATCCAGGAAGGAAATGCCATTATTTTTGGCCTGGATCAGGCTTAAGTCATTTTTGTACATGATTTTTTCCCTTTACCTGGCTGGCACGGTTACGCTTTTGGTTTACACTGCGAAGCATTAACGGTTACAGGATAAGCAATATGTTGCGATATTTAAATCAATGCTCACGAGGTCGTGGAGCATGGTTATTGTTGGCTCTTACAGCTCTGGCTTTTGAACTCACCGCACTGTTTTTTCAACACGTCATGGGGCTAAAACCCTGTGTGATGTGCATTTATGAACGTTGTGCCTTATTTGGCGTGATGGGCGCAGGCATTGTCGGCGCGTTTGCCCCTAAAAGCTTGCCCGTGCGTTGGGCAGCGATCCTGATTTGGCTCTACAGTGCCTACAAAGGTCTGATGCTTTCCATTGAGCACACCAACATTCAGCTTCATCCTAATCCGTTTGTGACCTGTGATTTCGCCGCCCGTTTCCCAAGCTGGCTGCCACTGGATAAATGGTTGCCGTCAGTGTTTGTGGCGAGTGGCGATTGCGCTGAACGTAGCTGGACCTTCCTGACATGGAGCATGCCGCAGTGGATGATTGTGATCTTCGCGGCTTACCTGCTGGTGGGTGCATTGGTGTTAATCTCACAACCTTTCAAACCTAAACGTCGCGATCTTTTCGGTCGTTAAGCCCAAATGAAACAGGCAGCCAAGGCTGCCTGTTTTTCTTATCCGTTACGATCGGGTCGATCGATAATGTGGTCTTCCCAGTCGCGTACTTCACTTTCCCGCACCGCGATATAGCGCACAGAAATACGCTGCGCATGCATCGCCTTCTTCGAACCCGCCACCAGCGGATGCCAGGCCGGCAGTGTGCCACCCTCGCCTAACAGACGGTAGGCACAGGTACGCGGCAGCCAGTTAAAGGTGGTGAGGTTTTCCCGCGTCAGCTTGATGCAATCTTCTTCATACTCAAAACGGCGCTCGTAGTTTCGGCACTGACAGGTTTTGATGTTCAGTTGATTGCAGGCAACGTTGGTAAAGTAAATTTCGTCGGTGTCCGCATCCTGCAACTTGTTCAGGCAGCACTGGCCGCAGCCGTCACACAGCGATTCCCATTCTGCGTCGTCCATTTGGTCAAGGCGTTTTGTTTGCCAGAAAGGTTGTTCAGTCATGATGGCGGTCCGGGTTGTGCAACAAGACCGCACCTTATAAAGGTTCAGGTGCGGTGATGCAAGTTTTACAGTACGCGCGTAGTAATACCGTGACCGGCTAGCGAGATTCCAAGTTTATCGCCAGAACGCATTGGGCCCACGCCTTCAGGGGTGCCTGTCAGCACCACATCGCCTGCGCGCAGCGTGAAATACTGGCTCATGTAGGCAATCAACGGCAGAATTTTGTGGATCATATCGGCGGTAGAACCGTGCTGACGCACTTCGCCATTGACCACCAGTTTCAACTCAGTATCTTGCGGATCGCCACTGAATTCGGCCACCGGGATAAATCCTGACAGCGGGCATGAGTTATCGAAGCCTTTAGATTTTTCCCACGGCTGGCCCGCTTTCTTTAAGCCTGCTTGTACATCACGCAGCGTTAAGTCCAGCGCCACGCCGTAGCCGGCAATCGCTTTTGCCACATGCTCTTCGGTCGCCTGCTTCAACGTCGAACCAATTAACACCGCCAGTTCAACTTCGTGATGCACTTCACCGAAGTTATCCGGAATGGAGAGTGGCTGGCGTAAATCACACACGGCGGTTTCTGGTTTGATAAAGACGACTGGCTCTGTTGGCGTTGCACTGCCCATTTCCTTGATATGCTTCGCATAGTTGCTGCCCACGCAAACCACTTTGCTGACGGGATAATCCAACAAAGCGCCTTGCCAGTTACGATGCTGATACATGCTATTCCCCTGCTTGTGTTGTGTTTGATGCCAGCTGTGCTGGCGGATGAGTCAGGTTCAGTGCCGGAACGCGGCAGGCTGAGGAGGATTATATTAGCGGTTTTATCGCGTCAGGCGTGGCGGAAATTGTCAAAAGTCGTTAATTGTTCACCAGGAACGGCGAAGACATGTAGGATTAAATGCCCGCAATTAAGCTTTTGCGCGGGCAATTAATTAATGCAAATAACACTGAGGATATTTACAGGATATATTTACAGATGAATCCGAATTAATCTTTTTTACCCAGTTCGCGATGAATGTTGAGCAGATTTTCGACCGGCGGTGGGATCTGTAAATAATAGCCGTTATCGCTCAATCCTTGCTTAACTTTATTGATATCAGCATTAGCCAGTTTGTCGCGTTTGTCCAGCGACAGCACCATCGCCAGCTTGGGTTTACCAAAGCCACGCAACAACTCATCAGGAACGCGCGAAAAATCGTCTTTTTTTTCAACATAAAGATAAGTCTGGTCGCGTTGCGGGCTTCTATAGATCACACAAAACATATTTTTTACTCGAATTAACCGATGGCGTCACTTGCCTGAATATAGCAGTAACTATAACATGCTTGCAGAACTTCGAATATTGACCGTTTGATGTTAATGACGATTTTATCGCTGGACATCTTAGGGTCGTAAAACAGGACTGAGTCAGGACAGATGTCGCAAACGCCAATCGAATTCAAGGGAAGCAGTTTTACCCTGTCAGTCGTTCATCTGCACCATTCGCAACCCGAGGTGATTCGTCAGGCACTGCAGGACAAAATCGATCAGGCCCCTGCTTTTTTGCAGAATGCCCCGGTGGTGCTTAATGTCTCTGCTTTGAACGGCGACATTAACTGGAAGCAGATGCAGCAAGCCGTCATCGCGACAGGTTTGCGCATTGTTGGTGTCAGCGGTTGCAAAGATGAAGCCCTGAAAAAAATGATTGCGCGCGCCGGTTTGCCCGTGCTGTCAGAAGGCAAAGAGAATCGTAAACGCGCAGAAGCGCCCGTGGCAGAAACCGCGTTACCGGTTGCTGCTCCTGTGGTTGAAGGTGCCGGCAAAACCCGCATCATCAACACACCGGTACGTTCTGGTCAGCAGATTTACGCACGCAATGCTGACCTTATCGTCACCAATAGCGTCAGCGCCGGTGCCGAACTGGTTGCCGACGGCAACATTCATATTTACGGCATGATGCGTGGCCGTGCGCTGGCCGGAGCCAGCGGCGCACGTGACAGCCAAATTTTTTGCACCAACCTCGCAGCCGAGTTGGTTTCTATTGCCGGTGAATACTGGATCATGGATCAAATCCCGGCGGAATTCTTTGGTAAAGCCGCGCGCCTGTGTCTTAAAGAAGGCGCGCTCACCATCCAGACACTTTATTAGGCCCCTTTTCTTTCGTTAAGGAAATCAACATTTATGGCACGCATCATTGTAGTTACATCGGGTAAAGGGGGCGTTGGCAAGACCACGTCAAGCGCGGCCATCGCCACAGGGTTAGCGCAAAAGGGCAAAAAGACTGTTGTGATCGATTTTGATATCGGTCTGCGTAACCTTGACTTGATCATGGGTTGTGAACGCCGTGTGGTCTATGATTTCGTCAACGTCATTCAGGGTGACGCCACGCTGAACCAGGCGCTGATTCGTGATAAGCGCACTGAGCAGCTCTACATTCTGCCCGCTTCACAAACCCGCGACAAAGATGCACTGACCCGCGAAGGCGTGGAAAAAGTGCTGAACGATTTGGCCGCGATGGAGTTTGATTTCATCGTTTGCGATTCGCCAGCAGGTATCGAAACCGGTGCGCTGATGGCTCTGTACTTCGCCGACGAAGCAATCATTACCACCAACCCGGAAGTCTCTTCCGTACGTGACTCAGACCGTATTCTCGGCATTATTTCGTCAAAATCACGTCGTGCAGAAAACAGCCAGGACCCGGTGAAAGAGCACCTGCTTCTGACCCGTTACAACCCGGGCCGCGTCACCCGTGGCGACATGCTGAGCATGGAAGACGTACTGGAAATCTTGCGTATTCCACTGGTTGGTGTGATCCCAGAAGATCAGTCTGTGCTGCGTGCCTCTAACCAAGGTGAGCCGGTGATCCTCGACGCTAACTCTGACGCCGGTAAAGCTTACGCTGATACCGTAGATCGCCTGCTTGGCGAAGAACGCCCCTTCCGCTTTATTGAAGAAGAGAAGAAGGGTTTCCTGAAACGCCTGTTCGGGGGATAACCAATGGCATTACTTGATTTCTTTTTATCCCGTAAGAAGAACACAGCCAATATAGCCAAGGAAAGGCTGCAGATTATCGTGGCCGAGCGCAGAAGGGGCGACAGTGAGCCCCATTACCTGCCGCAGCTCAAGCGCGATATTTTGGAAGTGATCTGTAAGTACGTGAAAATAGACCCGGATATGGTGACCGTTCAGTTGGATCAGAAAGGGGACGATATCTCCATCCTGGAGCTGAACGTCACGTTGCCGGAGACGGAAGACGTTCCTAAATGACAGCAGCAGGTTCCTGATTTTCCCCTGCGTCGTGCGCAGGGGAAAATGCAGCGCTTACAGCGCCTGTAAGATCTCGTCGATGCGAGCCTGAAGCAACTCCCCTCGCCAGCCGGTCAGCAGTTCCGGTGTGCGGCAGCCACTCTTTAAGCCCCAATACACGCTCAGCACCTGATTGATCTGACGACGCGAAGCCAGTAACTCCTGACTAAAACCGGTCTCTTCACTGACCTGCACCACCAACGCTTTAATTGCCTTAAACGCCTGTTTGTAATGCGGATGGTCGATCAGATTAGGCAAAGGAGGCGGTAATGTTGCTTCATCCTGCGCTTGTGCTTCAGCCACCAGAGCAACCATTGCTTTGCCATGGAAACGAATTTCGTGACCGTTAAGACCCAGATGATCCAGTTCACCTAAACTTCCCGGCATAAAGCGGGCCACTTTCCACAGATTCTCTTCGCGCACCACAAAGTTTACTGCCATGTCTTTTTGACGGGCAATGGTCAAACGCCACGCGGCCAGGCGCTGTAACGCCGCCAGCTGACGTGGGCGCAGTTGCCATGCATTGGTGATGTCGCGCCACGCATCTTCGGGTTTCAGCACATCCAGGCGACGCTGGCACAGGTTATCGCACTCACTCAGTGCCGCCGCCATATTGCCAGCAGCTTCAGTTTGCTCCACCAGTTGATGCGCAATTGGCAGTAAATACGCCACATCCGCCGCCGCATAAGTACATTGACGCTCTGTCAGCGGACGCGCCAACCAGTCGGTTCGGGCTTCACTTTTATCCAGCTCGATTTGATTAAAGTGATTCACCATCGAGGCAAAACCCCATGACAGCGGTTGCCCGGCAAAGGCTGCCAGGATCTGGGTATCCACCATCGGGTCAGGCAGGCAGTTAAAACGGTGCAGGAACACTTCGAGATCTTCGCCACCCGCATGCAGGAACTTGGTCACCTGCTTGTTTTGCAACAGCGCGATAAACGGCGTCCAGTCGTTGATATTCAGTGGATCGATAAGAACCAGTTGTTCACCATCAAACAGTTGGATCAGGCCCAACTGTGGATAGTAAGTGCGGGTACGCACAAACTCAGTATCCAGCGCTACCGCATCATGCTTAAGCGCCAGTTCGCACACGGCCGCCAGCTGACTGTCTTGGTCGATCAAAGTGTAATTCACGTATTCATTCTCGCTGCGACACACTTCGCGCAGCGCTCCATGTTAAAAGCAATAAAAACGCCGGACTGAGCCGGCGTTAACCTAAGGAGAAAAGCAGATTACTGCCCTTCTCGCTTCGCCTCGTCCCGCAGTTCGCGGCGCAAAATTTTGCCCACGTTGGTCTTTGGCAGCTCGTCACGAAACTCGATTATCTTCGGCACTTTATAGCCGGTGAGCTGGCGACGGCAATGATCCAGCACCTCTTCTTTCGACAGCGAAGGATCCTTTTTGACGATGCACACTTTCACGGCTTCGCCTGAGAGATCGCTGGGTACCCCAATCGCCGCGGCTTCTCGGACTTTGGGATGCTGCATCAGGACATCTTCGATTTCGTTAGGATACACGTTAAAGCCCGACACCAGAATCATGTCTTTCTTACGGTCAACGATGCGAATGAAGCCTTCGCTATCAACGGTAACAACATCACCGGTATGCAGCCAGCCATTTTTTAGCACTTCTTCCGTCGCATCCGGCCGCTGCCAGTAGCCCACCATCACTTGTGGCCCACGAATACAGAGTTCACCGGGTTCGCCTGGCGCCACATCGTTATCTTCATCATCAACAATGCGTACGTCCGTAGAAGGCACTGGCAGGCCGATACTGCCGGTGTGACAGGTAATGTCATAAGGGTTAACAGAAACCAGCGGGGAACACTCCGTCAGACCATAACCTTCCAGCAGATAATGCCCGGTGAGTTTTTCCCAACGCTCGGCCACCGCTTTCTGCACTGCCATGCCCCCGCCTGCAGATAACCGCAGTGTGGAGAAATCCAGCTTGTTGAAATTGTCATCATTCAGCAACGCGTTAAACAGCGTATTCACACCGGTAATGGCCGTGAAGGGGAATTTACTCAGCTCTTTAACAAATCCGGGGATGTCGCGCGGGTTGGTGATCAACAGATTCGTCCCCCCGAGGTCGAGGAACAGCAAGCCGTTAACCGTCAGCGCAAAAATGTGGTAAAGCGGCAGCGCCGTTACCACATTTTCTTTACCCGCCCGTAGCAATTTGCCGTACGTGGCTTTGGTCTGCTCCAGATTGGCCTGCATGTTGCCATGGGTGAGCATGGCCCCTTTCGCCACACCGGTGGTGCCGCCGGTATATTGCAGGAAGGCCAAATCGTTATTGGTCACGGTTGGACGCTGGTAGCGCATCTGCGCACCCTGCTGCAATGCGTGACGGAACGGAACCGCCCCAGGCAGATGGTATTTTGGCACCAGCTTCTTAACGTATTTCACCACGAAGTTAACCAGCGTGGCTTTCACCGGGGCAAGTTGGTCGCCCATGCGCGTCAGCATCACGTGTTTAATCGGCGTCTCCGCGACCACCTTTTCCAGGGTATGGGCAAAGTTAGAGACAATCACAATGGCGCTGGCACCACTGTCATTTAGTTGATGCTTAAGTTCACGCGGTGTGTAGAGGGGGTTAACGTTCACCACCACCATGCCGGCACGTAATACACCAAACAGCGCCACTGGATACTGCAGCAGGTTCGGCATCATCAGTGCCACTCGATCGCCCTGTTTAAGCCCTAAACCTTGCTGTAGCCAGGCGGCAAAATCGCGGCTCTGCTTATCCAGCTGACGATAGGTCATCGGCTGGCCCATATTGACGAACGCCGTTTTATCGGCGTACTGCAATGCTGCGTGCTCGAAAAGCTCGACCAAAGAGGTATAACGGTCCGCATTAATTTCCGCAGGTACGTCTGCCGGATAGCGTTTGAGCCAAACCTTATTCAAAGAGTCACCCCGATATTCTTGTTGCGTAGCCATCGCCGCCTCTGCAATCAGTGTTGTTAACAATATTTTAACTGATTGTACCAGTTTGCCTGTTTCGGCATTTTCAGGTTGCGAAGCCCATCACTAAATTTCGCGCATCGGTTGCGCTGCCAATAAAAAAGCCCGGTCGCGAGCGCCGCGACCGGGCCGTTATCTAATAATAATGGGTTATTCGGTAAGGATGGTTTGCACCTGCGCTGGCCCGGTGTTCATGTTCATCCCCCAATAGGGGTTTGGCCCCCAGTAACCTGGGTGACGACGCGTCGGACCATACCAAATCCATGGATCTATCGGTTGAGGCGGTGTCATCACTTGCTGTGTTAAGTGCCAACGTTGATAGCCACGCACATCCACCACCACAAAGTTGTAACTGGCTTTGCCAATTTCACCTTTTTCAACGCCTTTAATATTTCCCAGCACCGTGACGTATTGGTTGTTCAGGTCAACGGGATCGACAAATCCACGGATGTCGGCAAATATCCGGCCAACGGAAGCGGCACCTAATTGAGGACGCGCGCTGTCATCCAGCGGCTGAGTGGCAATCTCCAGGCGGGTTAAACCGGTCAGATTCGTCACTTTTACCACTTTCCCACCAAAACGCGACTCCTGCCCGACATACAACTGTGGAGCATTCATCACACGTAATAAATCTTGCTGTGGAAGCTGAGAACTCCCTTTAATGGAATCTGGCACCGAAACGCAACCGCTCAGCAGTAACGCGCAGGCTAACAGAGCGCCAGACATCCCTTTACGACTCATTGGCATAGCACTTCTCCTGTTATTTCTCAGTTAGACTGAGCGGTGACGGAATAGTTGCGTATCGCTTAGCGGCCAGGCAACTTTTTCCATGCCACTTCATTACGCAAATAAACCGGTTCCGCATGCTCTACCGCGACAGTTTCACCGCGCTGTAAGGCACACTGCGCCAGCGGCAACATGTCTTCCGCCGCAGGCAGTGTGACGTCGGTGGTCATTAACGTAGCCACCGAGCCATTCAGCAGATGGGGATAAGCCTGCCAGCCAGTGCCGACTGTTGCCCATTCACCGCTCAACTGCGCGATGCGTGCCTCTGCCGCTTCGGGCTTGAGCACGGCTTCAGTTTCTGCACCCAGCCATTCGCCATTTTCATCACGCTGATATTCTGCCCAGTACACTTCTCCCATGCGCGCATCAATAGCTGCCAACACGCGCGTGGCGCCCGTCAAGCGCCATGCGCCTTGCGCCATGGTGGCGAGTGAGGAGATGCCAATCATCGGCAAGTTCGCACCTAATGCCAGCCCTTGGGCAATACCAATGCCAATACGCACGCCGGTAAAACTGCCCGGACCGCGTCCAAACGCTAACGCGTCAAGCGCCGTCAGGTCCAGTTGCTGTAACTGCAACAGCTCCTGCACGAGGGGTAATATGCGTTGGGTATGATCGCGCGGGGCGATTTCGAAACGGGCATCGATCTGCTGCTGGTTGAGCAGCGCGGCAGAACAGGCTTCTGTCGCCGTGTCCAGGGCTAAAATTCGGGCGGACATAACAACCTCTGAGAGTCAAAATGGCGCGCATCTTAACATAGCCTGGCACAAATTACTGATTCTCTGCCCGACGAACAAATTCAATAGCGCGGAGGAGATCGCGGGTGCGCGGCGTAGGTGGCAAACTGTTGAGAAACAATCCGCCATAAGGACGAGAAACCAGACGCTGATCGCAAATCACCAAGACGCCTCGATCTTCGGTGTCACGAATTAAACGGCCCACCCCCTGTTTCAGGGTGATCACCGCGTCCGGCAGTTGCACATCATTGAACGGATCCCCGCCGCGTACCCGGCAATCCTCCATGCGTGCTTTTAATAAGGGGTCCTCGGGTGAGGTAAACGGTAGCTTATCGATGATCACTAATGACAGTGCATCACCGCGCACATCAACGCCTTCCCAGAAACTGCTGGTCGCCACCAGCAGTGCATTCCCCGCCTCAAGGAATTGCTTCAGCAGTTGCCCTTTGCTGGTTTCACCTTGCAGCAACACCGGCAAGGTCATGGAAGCGCGAAATTCTGCGGCCAGCTCTCGCATCATTTTGTGTGAGGTACACAAGAAGAAACAGCGGCCTTTATTGGCATCGATCAGGGGTTTCATCATGCGCGCAAGCTGACGCGCACCGCCGGGCTGATTAGGTTCAGGCATATTACGCGGCACGCACAACAACGCCTGCTGTGCATAATCGAATGGGCTATCGAGGATCAGCGTTTTCGCTTTATCGACGCCAAGACGACTGGAGAAGTGGCTCATTTGCTCATTGACGGCGAGTGTAGCGGAGGTAAATACCCAAGCCGCTTTGCGGTTATCCATCACTTCACGAAAACGTTCCGCGACGGATAGCGGGGTCAGTGCCAACGTGAAATGGCGACTGGTGCACTCATACCAGTAACTAAAACCGGGTTCATCAATGGCGCGCAGCCGTTTCAGACGCGTGCGATACAGCGCAGCGCGCTCAAAAGCCGCATCCAACAGCGCCGAGCGTCCTAAAGATAATTTGATGACGTCGTAACACAGCTCCAGCGCATCATCCAGCAGCGTAAACATACGCATGATGTTGTTATCACTGAGAAGATCGCGCAGATTGCCACGAAAACCGGGTTCACCCAAGGTAAGACGAAAATCCTGAGCGCACTGTGCGAGGCGGTCAGCCGATTTCTGCAATTGCTGAACATCGCGCACTTCAGTGCGGTAGGCAATGATGATGTCTTTGGCGAGGTCCTGAAGCTGGCGGCTGGAAAGCTGCTGGCCAAAATACTGGCTGGCGATGTCGGGCAACTGATGGGCTTCATCGAAGATCATGACATCCGCCTCAGGGATCAACTCACCGAAACCGCCCTCTTTTACCACCAAATCGGCCAGGAACAGATGGTGGTTCACCACCACCACATCCGCGTCCATGGCCTTTCTACGGGCTTTCACCACGAAACAATCTTTATACAACGGGCAGTCGCTGCCGAGACAGTTATCGTTGGTGCTAGTGACAAAAGGCCAGATGGGGCTGTCTTCCGCCACGTCGGTGCAACTGCTGACATCGCCATCAACGGTTTGCGATGACCAACTGCGCACGTTGATCAGATCGCCCAGCGCCTGCACGGTAAGATCGCCACCCGTTTGATTTTGCTGCTCAAGGCGCTCAAGACATAAATAATTTGAGCGCCCTTTCAGTAACGCGGTTTTGCCGCTGAATTTGAGTGCCCGCGCAATGGTCGGCAGGTCACGATTGTAGAGTTGGTCCTGTAACGCTTTGGAGCCGGTAGAGACGATGACCTTTTTCTTCGCGCGCAATGCGGGTGCCAGATAGGCATAGGTTTTCCCGGTACCGGTGCCGGCTTCAACCACCAACTCTCCACCATTGCCCACCGCTTCCGTGACCGCCTGTGCCATTTCACGCTGTGCTGCTCGAGGTTTAAATCCCGGAATCGCCTGCGCTAGCGCACCATCAGTTGCAAAATCGTCTGCCACACATCCTCACCGATTGCCCAAAAACACTGTAATTATGTCAGGATTCCCGTGAGGCGACCACAACAGATGACAGCGGCCCATGGGTTATGGCAGGCTAGCGCAGCGAATTTACAGGAGAACACCATGACCATTACGCGTATCGATCCCGAACATCGTATGTCCGAAGCCGTCGTACATAACGAAACCGTGTATTACACCAGCGTGCCAGAGAATCTGGATGAAGATGCGGAAGCGCAAACCGCCAACGCGCTGGCGGTGATTGACGCGATTTTGACTCGCGTCGGCTCAGATAAGAGCAAAATCCTCGACGCCACTATTTTTCTGGTCGACAAAGCGGATTTCCCGGCGATGAATCGTGCATGGGATGCCTGGGTATCACCGGGTAATGCACCGGTACGCTGCACCGTGCAGGCGGGCCTGATGAACCCGAAATATAAAGTCGAAATCAAGATCATCGCCGCATTATAAAGTGTTCGGGCGTTACTCGTCGGCCTCTTCTTCTGACTCATCGTCTTCGAAAAGCGCCCGAATACCTTCACCTTGATAAGTTTGGCGGATCTCCTGCGCCACCTGCGCAATCGCCTGACCACTCGCCATACCGCCTGCCATCAATTCCTGGATACGTTCAACCGCTTGTTGCTGCTGTTCATGAGATAAAGCCGGAAGACCTGTAAACATGATTCACTCCTGGTGCGAAAAGGGGCGCATTATTCCATGCGGAACAAACAGGTGCCAGCCACAAAAAAATATGCCAGGCTACGCACTTGCTTGCTGGATTAATTTGCCCGATGACCGTACACACGCTTAGCCTGAAGTATACCCCGGATACGTTATTGCACCGTTTTTCTGCCCTGGCCCATCGTCCATGGGCGATGTTGCTCACTTCCGGTCATGCCGAACATGCAGATAATCGCTTTGATATTCTGACCGCCGATCCACGCGCTACCCTGACCACGCGTGGCGACATCACTGAGATCGACTGTGACGGTAAAGTGCTGCTCTCTGCCGACGACCCGCTGCAGCTGGTACAGCAGCAGTGTGATGAGCTGGGCATTAAACCTGAAAGTCACCCCGAGCTGCCTTTCCAGGGCGGTGCACTGGGCCTGTTTGGCTATGATCTCGGACGACGCTTTGAAACGCTGCCACAGCGTGCCGAGCAGGATCTCACTACGCCGGATATGGCTGTAGGCATTTATGACTGGGCACTGATTGCTGACCATCAACTGCGCACCCTAACCCTTATTTCACTGGTGAATGCCGAACAACGCTGGCGTTGGCTACAAGCGCAAGCCGTACCGCAGCCCAAAACCTTTGCGCTGACCAGTGACTGGCAATCAAACCTGACGTTTGAACAGTACGCGAATCGTTTTCAGGCGGTGCAGGATTACATTCAGGCGGGTGACTGCTATCAGGTGAATCTGGCGCAACGTTTTCAGGCGCGCTATCAGGGTGACGAATGGCAGGCCTTTCTGCGTTTGAATCGTGATAATCGCGCGCCATTCAGTGCGTTTATTCGTTTGCCAAAAAGCGTACTGATGAGCTTGTCGCCGGAACGTTTTCTCTCACTCCAGCAGCAAGAGATTGAAACCCGTCCGATTAAAGGCACGTTGCCGCGCCTTGCGGATCCTGACGCCGATCGGTTGCAGGCTGAGAAACTCGCCCATTCCGAGAAGGACCGTGCCGAAAACTTGATGATTGTTGATTTGCTGCGCAATGATATTGGCCGCGTTGCGGAACCAGGCAGTGTCAGCGTGCCGGAGCTGTTTGTGGTGGAGCCTTTCCCCGCTGTTCACCACCTGGTCAGCACCATTCGCGCCCGATTGCCGCAACATCTCACGGCCACGGACCTTCTGCGTGCCTGCTTCCCTGGTGGCTCCATCACCGGCGCGCCAAAGATCCGCTCCATGGAGATCATTGAAGAGTTAGAGCCGCAGCGCCGTAACGCGTGGTGTGGCAGCATCGGTTACATCAGTTTATGCGGCCGTATGGACACCAGCATCACGATCCGCACCCTGATTGCCGAGAACCAGCAGCTTTATTGTGCTGCCGGTGGGGGGCTCGTGGCGGACAGCGATGTTGAACTGGAATATCAGGAGACCTTTCACAAGGTTAACCGCATCCTCCCCTGCCTGAGCGGCGAGGTCTAAATGAGTCTGACCCTGGAGCAGTTCCTGAACCGTTTTGTCATGCAACCCCCGCTCACCGTGCCTAAAAGCGCGATAAGTGGGCGGCGGGCGGCGGTGCTGGTCCCGGTGATCGATGGGCCAGAACCCGGTTTGCTGCTGACGCGTCGTTCATCGCATTTACGCAAGCACGCAGGCCAGGTGGCCTTCCCGGGCGGCATGCAGGACGCCACCGATGATTCACTGGTTTTTACCGCACTGCGTGAAGCGGAAGAGGAAGTGGGCATACAGCCAAAACACGTCAGGGTCGTTGGCGTGTTGCCGCCGGTGACCAGCAGTACGGGCTTTGCCGTGACACCGGTGGTAGGTGTTATCCCCGCTGGATTGCCGCTGAACATCAATCCAGATGAAGTAGAAAGTACCTTTGCCATGCCCTTAGCCGAAGCGTTGCGCATCAGTCGTTACAGTGGCATGACGCTGCGACGCGGACATCGCCAGCATCAGGTGTGGCTATCGTGGTATGAAGATTATTTTATCTGGGGCATGACCGCAGGTATTATCCGCGCCCTCGGCCAGCAAATCGCCCTCTCCTGATTTTCCCGTCTCGTTCACCTTACTCGACCCATTCGCTCTCTTTCACCATGGTGATAATGGATAACTATTTCTGTGGTTTATAATTAGTTTATTTCATGCGAAAAGCTGTTCGTTGCGGCACGCAGGCGATTACTATTAGCCGCATAAACGGCTCTGGCCGTGCAAAATAAGATTTGTGAGGAGTGTCACCGGTGATTAGTGTTTTCGACATGTTCAAAGTGGGTATTGGCCCATCCAGTTCACATACTGTCGGTCCGATGA
Source organism: Type-D symbiont of Plautia stali (assembly GCF_001485335.1). NCBI lineage: Bacteria > Pseudomonadati > Pseudomonadota > Gammaproteobacteria > Enterobacterales > Enterobacteriaceae > Type-D symbiont of Plautia stali. The sequence goes on from NZ_BBOC01000007.1 coordinate 58,159, forward strand.
AAGCGGGCAAGCAGTTTGTTGATCTGTTGGTCGAACAAGGCAAACTGCAGGATGTCACGCGTGTTTCAGTTGACGTGTACGGCTCATTGTCGCTAACGGGCAAAGGTCACCATACCGATATCGCCATCATTATGGGGCTGGCCGGTTTCGAACCCGCTACGGTCGATATCGATAGCATTCCTGCCTTTATTAAAGACGTTGAACAGCGTGAACGGTTATTGCTGGCAAAAGGGGCTCACGAAGTCGATTTCCCGCGCGAAGGTGGCATGGTGTTCCGCAGTGAAAACCTGTCGCTGCACGAAAACGGCATGACGGTGTTTGCCTTCGCGGGTGATTTGCTGATCCTCAGTAAAACCTACTATTCCATTGGCGGTGGCTTCATCGTCGATGAAGAGCATTTTGGCCAATCGGTACTGGATGAAGTTTCTGTACCGTACGCATTTAACTCCGCCAAAGAGTTGCTCAGTCACTGCCGCGAAACCGGCCTGTCCCTTTCCGGCCTGGTGATGAAGAACGAGCTGGCGCTACATACACGTGACGAAATCAATGACTACTTCGGCAACGTGTGGCAGACCATGCAAGCCTGTATTGATCGGGGTCTGAATACCGAAGGGGTCTTGCCTGGTCCGTTGCGCGTGCCACGCCGTGCGGCATCACTGCGCCGTTTACTGGTCTCCTCGACTAAGCACTCCAACGATCCGATGAACGTTATCGACTGGATCAACATGTTTGCGCTGGCAGTGAATGAAGAGAACGCAGCAGGCGGACGCGTGGTGACCGCGCCGACGAATGGTGCCTGTGGCATTGTTCCGGCAGTGCTCGCCTACTACGATCACTTTATTGAGACGGTCACCCCGGACATTTTCGTCCGTTACTTCCTCGCCTCAGGTGCGATAGGCGTGCTGTATAAAATGAATGCTTCCATTTCCGGTGCGGAAGTCGGCTGTCAGGGTGAAGTCGGCGTGGCCTGTTCTATGGCAGCGGCCGGTCTGGCCGAGTTGCTGGGTGCCAGCCCAGAGCAGGTGTGTGTGGCGGCAGAAATTGGTATGGAACATAACCTGGGTCTGACGTGTGATCCGGTAGCGGGACAGGTGCAGGTGCCCTGCATTGAACGCAACGCCATTGCTTCAGTGAAGGCGATCAACGCCGCACGCATGGCGCTGCGCCGCACCAGCGAACCCCGCGTTTCACTGGATAAGGTGATCGAGACCATGTATGAGACAGGCAAAGATATGAATGCAAAATATCGAGAGACTTCACGTGGTGGACTGGCAATTAAGGTGCAGTGCGATTGACCGTTAACGATGAAAAAAGCGCCAATTGAACTTTTTTCTGCATCCTGCTCTACCTCAGAGTGAGTAAACCATATACATTGATTTGCGCGCGGCCCTTAGTGGCCGCGCTGTTTTTTAGTGCCGAATTATTTATTAAGGCACGCTAAACCTGGCCGCCTCTATGCCGATAACCTACACGTTAATTTGGCTTCAATCTTTGTTTTGCAAGGTGGTTACTGATGCTCATTCCCCAGCAATTTGTCGGTCAATTTCGCCGTAAGCGCCTGCTTATTGCGTTAGTGATCGCAGCGCTGGTTCTGATTCTTACGCTGACTTTTCGCTATATCGAAGAGAAGTCGCGTATTGAGCAGCAGTCATTAAATTTCGCCTCGCGCGCCATTGAGCGCTTTGACCGCATGTTCTCGCCACTTGATGTGTCAGCCAACAACACCCTTGGGTTGGTTGGCGTGCCCTGTGCGCAAGTGCGCTATCCGCTGATTGAGAAAATCTCGGCGTTGCAGACCGTTCGCACTATCCTGCTGGTGCAGGACGACAGCATTTACTGCTCCAGCATTTATGGCCCACGCAATATTTCCTTTAGCCAGACTTACCCTGAGCTGGCGATTAATAACCAACGCATGATGCTCACCACAGATAACTATCTGTTGAAGGGCTCTCCAGTGCTGCTGCTGTGGACGCCTAAGTCGCTGGATAACCGCGATGGTCTGCTGCAGGTGATTAACGTTGAGTTGATGACCAACTACCTGCTGGAGCCACAGTTGCCGTGGGTTGAACGTGCCATTTTCAATGTGGGCGGTCAAAGCCTGGAGTACGGTAATCCACTGATTGAACACACGGTGCCATCGGAAGATGAGGTGGCTTACGATCAGTCATCGCTGCGTTATCCGTTTAGCATTACGTTGTATGGACCTTCTCCGGCTCGTCTGGCGTTGAATACGCTTCCCTCTCAGCTGCCTCTTGCCGTGCTGCTGAGTTTGCTTATCGGTTACATCGTTTGGCTGGCTACTGCTAATCGCATGAGCCTGAGCTGGCAGATCAGTTACGGCATCACAGCAAACGAATTTATGGTGTATTGCCAGCCGCTGATTAATGCAAAAAGTGGCGAATGTGATGGCTTTGAACTGCTGTTGCGCTGGCATAACCCTCGTCAAGGTTGGATTGCCCCCGATGTGTTTATCCCCTTGGCTGAGCGTCAAAATCTGATTGCACCCTTGACCCGTTTTGTTCTGGCAAAAGTCGTGGATGAGTTGCCAAATTTGCCGCAGTGTCCATCTTTCCATATTGCCATTAACGTCGCTGCCAGCCATTTCCGCGACCGCGCGATTGTAGAAGACTTACAGAGTATTTGGTGGCCGGCAAACCCTCTACCGAAACTGGTGGTGGAACTAACCGAACGCGATGCCTTACCGGTGATTGATCAGTCTGTGGTGTCACAACTGCATGAAATTGGCGTGCGTTTGGCGATTGACGATTTCGGCACCGGCCACAGTTCCCTTGCCTACCTTAAGGATCTGAAGCCAGACGTGCTGAAGATTGACAAGATTTTTACCGCAGCCATTGGCACCGATGCTATCAACGCTACGGTTACGGATATGGTGATTTCCCTGGCACAGCGTTTGAATATTGCGCTGGTCGCCGAGGGTGTTGAAACCGCTGAGCAGGCGCACTATCTGCGTGAACGCGGTGTCGACCATTTGCAGGGTTACTACTATGCCCGCCCGATGCCAATTGAGGATTTCCCGGTGTGGCTGGAGCAGCATTTGGCGCATTTGAGTGCTTGAGCAAAGTTGCTGATGTTGTCTAGTCAGGTGCGTTCCAGCCAGTAAAGGGGATGTTCCGTAAAGTCGGCGTAAATACATCCCTGTAGCCTCGACCGCCGCATCCTTGCGGCGGACGCTTTACTCCTCATTCCCCTTTACTGGCTTTATGAAGCAACATGCGCGTTGTCAATGAGAGTCAAAGGCCGAACATCTTTCATCCCCCATAATAAAAAAGGCCGTCTTTCGACGGCCTTACTTGTAGCGATATTATCTTAATATCTACGCTTCATGTTCTTCATCATCATGCGGCTTGTCTTTGGTTACACGCACCAGATCGATGCGGTAGTCCGTAGCCTCAATGATTTGGAAATGCAGCGGTGGCAAGTCAATGACTTCACCTGGCTGTGGCAGTTGGCCCTTCTGGGCGATCAGTAAACCGGCCAGCGAAGCATGGTCCTCTTCCGGGTTCACCAGCTCATGATAATCCAGCAACTGCTGCAGTGAATGCAGATCGGTTCCGCCTTTCACTAACCAGCCATCACCATCGGCAATCACGTCTGGGGTTTCATCTTCATCCGGGAATTCACCGGCAATGGCTTCCAGTACGTCCAGCGGGGTGATCAAACCTTGCACCACACCAAACTCGTTAGTGACGATGACAAAGCTACCTTTAGCACGGCGTAAGACGCCCAACAGGTTGATCGGGTCCAGCGTTTCCGGCACCACGATTGCCGGCGTATTAGCGGCAAAGGTCGCAACATCCATACCGTGTTCCAGCGCCACGAGCAGCTCTTTCGCGCGCACTACACCGATGATTTCATCCAACTCACCCCGACATACCGGGAACAGGCTGTGTGGCGTATCCAGCAACTGAATACGAATCTCATCCAGTGGGCGCGAAACGTCGACCCACGAGATGTTGCCACGCGGCGTCATGATGCTGCGGATAGAGCGCTGAGATAGCGTCAACACACCGTTGATCATGTAACGCTCTTCGTCCTTAAACGCTTCCTGCGGCATCGCTTGCGTCAAAGCGGCTTCTTCGGTGGTGACCGGCTGATGACTCTGGCGGCGGCCACCCATCAGACGCAGAATGGCTTCGGCGGTACGCTCGCGCATCGGGCGATGTTCCTGATGACGAATAAAGTTACGGCGCGCAATCTGGTTGAACAACTCAATGACGATAGAGAAGCCAATCGCGGCGTACAGATAACCTTTCGGAATGTGGAAGCCAAAGCCTTCTGCCACCAGTGACAAACCGATCATCAACAGGAAACTCAGACACAACACCACCACCGTTGGGTGCTCATTCACAAAACGCGTCAACGGTTTAGAAGCCAACAGCATCACACCCATGGCGATCACTACGGCGGTCATCATCACCGGCAGATGGTTCACCATACCCACGGCGGTAATCACCGCATCGAGCGAGAACACAGCATCCAGCACCACGATCTGAATCACCACCGCCCAGAAGCTGGCATACCCTTTATTGCCCTGATGATCCATGCCCCGGCTTTCCAGCCGCTCATGCAGTTCCATGGTTCCTTTGAATAACAGGAACAAGCCACCGAACAACAGAATTAAATCTCGCCCGGAAAAACTGAAATCGCCTACGCTGAATAGGGGTCGTGTCAATGTCACGATCCACGAAATCAAGGACAGTAAGCCCAGTCGCATCACTAATGCGAGGGAAAGGCCGATCAGACGCGCTTTATCGCGCTGCTTCGGCGGCAATTTATCCGCCAGGATAGCGATAAAGACCAGGTTATCGATACCGAGAACGATTTCGAGCACGATTAGCGTCAGTAAACCCGCCCAAATTGAGGGGTCGAAGAGAATTTCCATCAATGACTCCTTACAACACAAATGGGCGAACGAAACTGAGCCTGCGCCAGAGGGCGAGACGGAAGATCGTTAGCAATTGAGGTCACGCTGAAGAGCGTTGAAGCATGCGCCAGAAAGCGCTGAGAACAAGTTGAGCGACGTCGGTGACGGTCCATAAAGGTGAGCTGAAGCCCGGTACTCCTGAATATTAAACAGATCGCTAATGTATCAGTTACATCAACTACGTCAAAAAATTTTATTACATTTACAAACAATTGCGCTAACGCATGAATCACGCAGTTAAATGCAATTTTGCAGGGTTACGCTCGAAATAGCTGACAAACATCACATAAATTATTTTTTCGCACACTAAAATAAATCGCGACCTTATCGCTGTGCAGCGGACAGTTTCGGATTATTTATTGATGCGTTTCTTCATCTTAGACCAAAACGATCCACCTGAAACAACAACGGTAATTCTCAATGATTCCCGGCGAAGCCAGAGAATCTCTCATGCGAACGGAGGTAGCAAGTGACCATTGCTATTGTAATTGGTACACATGGCTGGGCGGCAGAACAGCTGCTTAAAACAGCAGAAATGTTGTTGGGTGAGCAGGAAAATGTCGGATGGATTGATTTCGTGCCCGGCGAAAATGCAGAAACGCTAATTGAAAAGTATCAGGCGCGACTGGCCGATCTCGATACGTCCAAGGGCGTGCTGTTCCTGGTCGATACCTGGGGTGGCAGTCCTTTCAACGCGGCCAGCCGCATTGTGGTGGACAAGCCGGGTTACGATGTCATCGCCGGGGTGAACATCCCGATGCTGGTTGAAACCCTGATGGGCCGTGATGACAACCCGTCACTGGAGGAACTGATTCACATTGCGGTGGAAGCCGGTCGGGAAGGCGTAAAAGCCTTGAAGACCGAAACCCCTGCCCAAGCCGCACCAGCCCCTGTCGCGGCAAAAGCCCCTGCCCAACCGCAAAAACCACTCGGCCCAGATGAACATATGAAGATCGGGCTTGCCCGTATCGATGACCGTCTGATTCACGGCCAGGTGGCTACTCGCTGGACCAAAGAGACCAACGTCACACGCATCATTGTCGTCAGCGATGAAGTCGCCAACGACACCGTGCGTAAGACATTGCTGACCCAAGTGGCACCGCCGGGCGTCACTGCGCACGTTGTGGACATCGATAAGATGATTCGCGTGTGGAATAACCCGAAATATGGCCGCGATCGCGTGATGCTGCTGTTCACCAATCCTACCGATGTGGAACGGATCGTTGAACAAGGCGTTGACATCAAGTCGGTCAATATCGGCGGTATGGCATTCAAGCAGGGTAAAACCCAGGTCAACAATGCGGTTTCCGTCGATGAGAAAGATATCGTTGCCTTCCGCAAGCTGAATGAACGTGGCATCGAACTGGAAGTGCGTAAAGTCTCGAACGACCCGAGGCTGAAAATGATGGACCTGATCGCGAAGGTCAATCAGTAGTTCGCTTTTGCCTGCGCTGGCGGGCGAATACTTGAGACCTTGCTGAGGAGAAAAGCAATGGAAATAACCACGCTACAAATCATCCTGATATTTATTGTGGCTTGTATTGCCGGGATGGGTTCAATTCTTGATGAGTTCCAGTTCCACCGTCCACTGGTGGCTTGTACCCTGATTGGTGCAGTCCTGGGTGACATGAAAACCGGTATCATCATCGGTGGTACCCTTGAAATGATCGCACTGGGCTGGATGAACATCGGGGCAGCGGTTGCACCCGATGCGGCTCTGGCGTCCATCATCTCTACCATTCTGGTTATTGCCGGTGGACAGAGCGTCGGTGCCGGTATTGCCCTGGCCATCCCACTGGCTGCTGCCGGTCAGGTTCTGACCATTATCGTACGTACCATTACCGTCGCCTTCCAACACGCTGCCGATAAGGCCGCGGAGAAAGGTAACCTGAGCGCCATCAGCTGGATCCACGTTTCAGCCCTGGTGTTGCAGGCAATGCGTATCGCCATCCCTGCGTTGATTGTCGCGATTTCAGTCGGCACCAGCGTGGTACAGGAACTGCTGAACTCTATTCCTGAAGTGGTCACCAATGGTCTGAATATCGCCGGTGGTATGATCGTCGTCGTCGGTTATGCGATGGTCATCAACATGATGCGTGCAGGCTACCTGATGCCGTTCTTCTATCTGGGTTTTGTTACCGCGGCCTTCACCAACTTCAACCTGGTTGCACTGGGCGTGATTGGCGTGGTTATGGCGATTCTCTATATCCAGCTGGCGCCAAAATATAATCGCACAGCGGGCGCTGCTGCGGCCGGTCCTGCGCACAACGACCTCGACAACGAACTCGACTAGGAACAGGTGAAATCATGGTTGATACAACTAACACTGAAAAGAAACTCACCCCGAGCGACGTCCGTGGTGTGTTCATCCGCTCTAACCTGTTTCAGGGTTCCTGGAACTTTGAACGTATGCAGGCGCTGGGTTTCTGCTTCTCAATGGTACCGGTGATCCGTCGCCTTTACCCTGAGAACAATGATGACCGTAAACAGGCAATCAAACGTCACCTGGAGTTCTTCAACACCCACCCTTACGTGGCGGCACCGGTATTGGGTGTCACCATGGCGATGGAAGAGCAGCGCGCTAACGGCGCCGCCATTGATGATGCCGCGATTAACGGTATCAAAGTCGGTCTGATGGGGCCGCTGGCGGGTGTGGGTGACCCGATCTTCTGGGGTACCGTGCGTCCGGTATTCGCCGCGCTGGGTGCCGGTATCGCGATGAGCGGTAGCCTGTTGGGTCCGCTGCTGTTCTTCATTCTGTTTAACGCGGTGCGTATGCTGACGCGTTACTACGGCGTGGCTTATGGCTATCGTAAAGGTGTGGATATCGTTAGCGATATGGGCGGCGGTTTCCTGCAGAAACTTACGGAGGGGGCGTCGATTCTCGGCCTGTTTGTTATGGGGGCCTTGGTCAACAAGTGGACACATGTGAACGTGCCGCTTGTGGTGTCGCGCATTACCGATCACACCGGCAAAACCACCGTCACCACCGTACAGTCGATTCTCGATCAGTTGATGCCGGGGTTAATTCCGCTGTTGCTGACCTTCGGCTGCATGTGGTTACTGCGCCGCAAAGTTAACGCACTGTGGATTATCGTCGGCTTCTTTGCCTTGGGTATCTTCGGTTACTGGATCGGCTTGCTCGGTCTGTAAAAAATCTGCCGGGAGTTAACGCTCCCGGCTGTTTTCCAGCGGCGTTACCTGAGCGTCAACGTTGAGGTAAATTCGGTTGAGGAAGAAATATTTTTATGTCACTGACTGACGCGCTGATCGCCCTGCTTATCTTCGCTTTCGCTCTGTTTGCCATCTATGATGATGCGATTCTACCGCGTCGTCATGGCCCCACTAAATTGCGTGTCGCGCTGCGCCGCCGCCATAAGATCGACAGTGGGATCTTTATCGTTTTACTGTTGATTCTTCTCTGGAATAACGTTAGCAATCACGGACCACAACTCACAACTACGCTGCTGATGGTGCTGTGTTTCATGGCCATCTGGCTGTTCTGGCTGCGCACGCCAAAACTGTTGATGAAAAATGAAGGGTTATTTTTCGGCAGCGTGTGGATCGATTATCGCCGTATTCAGAGTATGAACTTGTCTGAAGACGGCATTTTGGTGATGCAACTGGAGCAGCGTCGTTTACTGATTGCTGTGAAACAGCTCGACGACCTGGAGCGCATTTACAATACGCTGGTTGAAGCGCGTTAAACGCGCTGCCAGAGTGTCAGAATAAAATCGGCGTCGCAGTTGAAGTTGTCAGCTGCCGCCAGTTCTTGCCATACCGCTTCGCGCGCACGCCACGCAAACGGCGTCATCTGCAGCAAGCTCACCGCCTCGGCACCGCTTAAAGTCATTTCATATCGCAGGTTGTGTTGGTCAACCCGAGTAAAGCCCTCATAGGACTTCTCTTCCGCAGCGTGCAATTGTACTTCTCTGTAGATCAGCGCTTTAAACTGCTGCAAGTGATGCGGTCCCGGTGTGACAGTGAGCAAGTACCCTCCCGCTTTCACCACACGACTCAACTCCGCTTCATTGCAAGGAGCATAAATGCGCACGATGCCTTCTAATGATGCATCTGCAAAGGGTAAGCGCTGGCTGGAGGCCACACAGAACTTCACCTGACGATAACGCCTGGCAGCCATGCGAATCGCGGCTTTCGCCACATCCAGCCCAAATAGCTGCGCTTGTGGCAATGCCTCAGCCATGGCGGCAGTGTAATAGCCTTCGCCACAGCCAATATCCAGCACCTGTGTGGTTTGGTCGTTCAGACGCTGTGCCAAAGTCTGCGCGACGGCATCGCGTAACGGCTGATAGTGCCCTGCATCGAGAAAATCCCGGCGCGCCAACAGCATTTCGGCGCTGTCACCCGGTTCACGGGAGCCTTTATGCTGGACCGGCAGCAGATTGACATACCCTTCTTTAGCCTGATCGAATTGATGGCCAGCATCACAGTGAAAACTGTTCGCCTGCTGGTGCAAAGGTTGATGGCAAAGGGGGCAAATCAAAGACATAGATAACTCCGGGTTAGCGATTCGCGCGCAGTTTACCCTGATCATCTGGCAACAGAAAGGATAAAGAAAAGCCCCGGTCAGTGACCAGGGCTTCAATTCGTGTCAGTGGCGCATGGCACCAAGTCTGAGAACGAAATCAGATAGCAGTAACGTTTACTGCTGCTGGACCTTTCTGGCCGTCCTGAATTTCGAACTCAACTGCCTGGCCTTCAGCCAGAGTTTTGAAGCCGTTACCCTGGATTGCAGAGAAGTGTACGAACACATCTTTGCTGCCGTCAGCAGGAGTAATGAAACCAAAACCTTTAGACTCGTTGAACCACTTAACCTGACCTTTAATCTTTGCCATTTTTGCAAATTCCTTTGATTGTTTATATTGCCCGAAGGCAGTCTTACAGAGAAACCAGAGACATTACTGAATGAGGCACTAATTTAAGGTTCGGCAAGGAAGCAGTATTCAACGTCAACGTCTTTACTCGTAACTTCTTTACTGAAGATGCCATACATAAACAGAACTGTACCTCGTTTGACCCACGAGTCGTTATCACATATTCGCAAATTAATGGCAAGCCATTTTTAAACGGTGATCGACACAACGCACATAATTGGCTGAAAAGCCGCACAGCAGACCAGTTACCATATTGACATCGGCACATTCATCTGAGCAAAAAAGGGTTATGCTTCAGAGTAGTTAGCGCCAGCAAGTACATTAGTCAAGCGTAGCGGGTTAACAAAAACCAGCACAATTAAAGCGGTTTAGATTATGCGAAAAATATTGCACTAATATGGCATCAATAAAATATTCCGGCAAAAACTTCGCACTTAATGCAACAACCGTGCATCGCGCAAAACTTGTACAGTGGACAATGTTAGGTACAACTCATAAATAGTTTTGCACCAAAATCAGGAAAATAAACTGAGGGTTGCCCCAAATATATGCACAACGAATTTGGCGGTTATCTTAATTTTAACTATCCAGACAACAAATAAATGTTAAAAAAATGCACCGCGGTGCTTGATTTAACAAAATGCGCTTAGGATTAATCCGAATCGATATTCTGCAGAGTGCGGCTCTCGCCTATTCTCCACGGCGCGAAGCGCCTTTTATCTTCCCCTGCAGCATCCATTGCCTGTGCCAGTATCACTGGGGGTTCATCTAACGGATCATCTGCCAGTTCAAACACGCCCCAGTGAATAGGCAGCGTGAGTGGCCGCCCAATGGCTTGCCATAATGCTACCGCCTGATCGGGATCCATATGCTGTCCCCGCATGAACCATTTTGGTGCGTAGGCGCCAATCGGCAATGCCGCAAGGTTGAAGGGCCCCAAACGTTTGCCAATTTCCAGCAAGTTATCACTGTAACCACTGTCACCCGAAAACCAGAAATTAAGATGCTGATTACGCACTACCCAGCCACACCAGAGTGAACGATTGCGATCCCAGAAGGTGCGCATACTCCAGTGCCGTGCTGGCACTGCGGTAAATGTTAGGCCCGCGACGTCCCTGGACTGCCACCAATCCAGCTCGCTGATATTGCGTACCCCTCGTTTGCGACACCATTTCGCCATACCCAGTGGCACCATAAATTGTGCAGCAGGAAAACGGCGTGCAATACGTTTGATTGTCGGGCGATCCAGATGATCATAGTGATTATGCGAAATCAGGACAAAATCGAGATGCGGTAACTGCGCGATACTGAGTGGCGCAGGGGTTTTACGCTGCGGTCCTGCAAACGGTAGGGGTGACGCCCGCGCTGAGAGTGCCGGGTCAATCAGGATATAACGTTGATTGAGGCGCAACAGCAATGCTGCATGGCCCAGCCACCAGATGCGATCGTCATCGCCACTTAAATCTGTGGTCTGACACCAGTGATCGATAAAGGCGGGATATCCGGCTTGCGGCGGGCGCGGCAGGTTGTCTGCCTTTCGCTCACGTCGCCAGCGTTGCAAATCCCCTGGTTGGCGCAACTCCTCTTCCGGGTTGCGGAAGCCTTCTGGCGTGTGATGTGCCAGCGATGCGTCATACCAGGGGTTTTGCCAGGCCATTACTGCTCCGTGTGTTTAACGTTCTGGAATCATGCGGATGAAGTCGCGCTGCTCTATGGCATCTTCCTCTTCCTGCTGTTTTGCTGTGGCAGGCTGAGCATCCGCGAGGCGGCGCAGCAGCGCATTTTGTTTTCTCTGCTCTTCTAACAGCGCTTCCAGTAAACGGATCTGTTCACTGGCACGTACGCTGGCCCGGTTGACGAAGAACCAGGCGATAAAGGCCACAACAATAATGATGGCCAGTACGCCATAGCTCAACAGCGGACTGGTATTTGCGGCTAACTCGTTCATAACTGCCTCTATTGTCAAACATAAAACACTTACACCGCCGCTGATTCTACTCGTTGTGTGCGGAAAAGATAATGGTTGCCGACGGAAAGCAGATTATCCCGCATCTGTGTGGCTTTCAGTTATCTCTGATCGATTTCGTCGAAAGGACGCGGCATGCTGCTACTATAGAAATGGCAGCGACTTCAGGACAGCTGCGTTGTGTATCACAAGGAGATAAAATGAAACTTTTCATTCGAGCGATTATCGTGGTGGGCGTGATTTGGCTGGCCATGTTGTTTACCGGTTATGGCGTGCTAACGGGCAGCAATAAAAATGCGGCTGGGCTGGGCTTACAGTGTAGCTATCTGACTGCTCGTGGCGTAATCACTGCACAGTACTTGCATACGGACAGTGGCATTGTGGGTGTTACAGACTGCCCGCTGCTGAAGAAAAGCGGTGAAGTGGTAGACAATTAATCATGAAAACGGGCTGGAAACAGCCCGTTAAGCTGTATCAGAAAGGATACTGATGATACCCCATTTGATCCGAAAGGTTACGTGCCGCACGGTGCAGCATCGCGACATACTCCGCTTTACCCTCTTCCGAGAAACGAATTGTCGGGAACGAGATACTCAGCCCAGCAATCACCACACCAAAGCGATCGAAGACCGGCACCGCGATGCAGCGTAAACCCTCTTCCTGCTCCTCGTTATCCTCACCGAAGCCCTGTACTTTGACTTGATCCAGCACATCAAGCAGAGCCTCAGCCGTGACGATGGTATTGGCGGTACTGCGGCGAAACTCCACTTCACTCAGAATCTCTTGCACTTCAGTGCGATCGCGCCAGGCCAGCAACACTTTGCCAATCGCGGTGGTGTGCAATGGATTTCGGCGTCCTATGCGCGAATACATGCGCAGGTTATACAGTGAATCGATTTTGTGGATGTAGACAATGCTGTCTTCTTCCAGCGCACCGAGGTGGATGGTTTCTTTGGTCAGGCGCGATAACTCACGCATCTCCACATCTGCACTGCGGATCAAATCCACGTTTTGCAGGGCTTTCGCCCCCAGCTCGAACAGTTTGAGCGTCAGCGAGTATTTTTCGCTTTCGCCTTCCTGCGCCACATAACCCAGCGATTTCATGGTTTGCAGAAAGCGATATACCGTGCTTTTCGACATCATTACACGCTGCGACAATTCGGTGATGCCGTGGTCGCGATCTTCTCCGAGCGCCTGCAGTATGCCGAATACTTTCATCACGGATGAAACGGAATCTGGCTGTTTATCGTTATCGCTGCTCGCCATTGCGCGTATCCTTTTTTGACGGTGTTTCAAAAAAACGGAACAGAAACGCCAGTATATGCGTTTCAGCCCAGCGGCGGCAACGAATCGCATTGCAAGACACATTCCTTCGTAATTTTTTGTCAATGAATTCGGTGCTTTCCATCACATAATTGATTAGCATGATGATATTCACTGACTTCACTTATTCCTTTTTATGTCTCCTACACTTTCTCAGGATGGATTGCCCGTTCCGCAGCGCTATGGTGCCATTATCACTATTGCATTGGGCATCATGATGGCCGTGTTAGACGGCGCTATCGCCAATGTGGCGCTGCCCACCATTGCACGTGAGCTGAATGCCAGCCCCGCGGAATCAATCTGGATTGTTAACGCCTACCAAATCGCCATTGTGATTTCACTGCTGTCACTCTCTTTCCTGGGTGACATGCTGGGTTACCGACGTGTTTATCAGGTGGGTCTGGCACTGTTTATCGCGACCTCCTTATTTTGCGCCCTCTCCTCTTCACTAAATATGCTGACCGTGGCGCGCATCCTGCAGGGGTTTGGCGGTGCTGCGTTGATGAGCGTGAATACGGCGCTGATTCGCATCATCTATCCGCAGCGTTTCCTTGGACGCGGCATGGCGATTAACTCGCTGATCGTGGCGGTATCGAGTGCCGCCGGGCCGACCGTTGCCGCAGCAATCCTTTCTATCGCCAGCTGGAAGTGGCTTTTCCTGATTAACATTCCGATTGGTGTTCTGGCGCTGTGGCTGGCGTTGCGCTTCCTGCCGGATAACACGCAGAAAGCCACCCAACAGAAATTTGATGTGCCAAGTGCAATCATGAACGCCCTGTTCTTCGGCTTGTTAATCTCAGCATTAAGTGGCTTTGCACAAGGCCAGAATCGCGGATTAATTTTGGGCGAGGTGGTGGCACTGGTGGTGGTTGGCGTGGTGTTTATTCGCCGTCAGCTCTCCATGACCGTGCCGTTACTGCCCGTGGACCTACTGCGCATCCCGATTTTTGCCATGTCGATGTGCACGTCGGTTTGCTCCTTCTGTGCGCAGATGCTGGCGATGGTGTCTCTGCCCTTTTTCATGCAGAACGTGTTGGGCCGTGATGAAGTGGCGACGGGGCTGTTACTCACGCCATGGCCGCTGGCAACCAGCGTGATGGCACCGATTGCAGGCCGACTGATTGGACGCGTCCATGCGGGGTTACTCGGCGGATTAGGGCTGGCGATCTTTGCGTCCGGTTTATTCCTGCTGGCGCTCTTACCGTCACAGCCAACGGATGCGGATATTATCTGGCGCATGATTTTATGCGGTGCCGGTTTTGGCTTATTCCAGTCTCCCAATAACCACACCATTGTCTCTTCCGCGCCGCGTAACCGAAGCGGTGGAGCCAGCGGTATGCTCGGTACTGCACGCTTAGTGGGTCAAAGCATGGGGGCAGCCCTGGTCGCCTTGATGCTTAACCTCTTCAATGATGGCGGCACCCACGCGTCGTTAGTGTTGGCAGGCATCTTTGCCAGCGTTGCTGCTGTGGTCAGCATGGCGCGCATGTCACAATCGCGTGCCGTGACCGACGCTTAAAAACAACAAGGGCGCCATCAGGCGCCCTTGTTCATTCAACTATCGATTACTTCAAATAGTCGCCATTACGCAGCGCTTCGATGCGCTTGTCTAACGGCGGGTGCGACATAAACAGCTCGCTCAATGATTTGCTTTTACCGTTAATACAGAACGCCATCATGCTGCTTGGCTCCTGCGGCTCATAGCTGGTTTTCAGGCGCTGCAGGGCGGCAATCATCTTCTCGCGTCCGACTAATTTGGCAGAACCGGCATCGGCGTGGAATTCACGGTGACGTGAGAACCACATGGTGATAATGCTGGCCAGAATACCAAACACCAGTTCCAGTACGGTAGCGACGGCAAAATAGACCAGTGGGTTACCGTTGCTGCTCTCTTCGCCGTCGCGGTTGCCCGACAAGAAGCCAGAAGCCACCTGCGCAATAATACGTGAAATAAAGATCACGAAGGTGTTCACCACACCCTGGATCAGCGTCATGGTGATCATGTCACCATTGGCGATGTGTGCAACTTCGTGCGCCAATACCGCTTCCGCTTCATCACGGCTCATGTTTTGCAGTAAACCGGTCGAGACCGCCACCAATGAGGCGTCACGACGCGCACCGGTCGCAAAGGCGTTGATATCTGGCGCGTGGTAAATCGCCACCTGCGGCATCGCAATGCCGGACTGTTGAGCCTGGCGGCTGATGGTGTCCATCAACCAGCGTTCTGTCTCGTTACGGGGTTGTTCAATCACTTCACCGCCAACGGATCGTAACGCCATCCACTTGGACATCAGCAGTGAAACAAACGCACCGCCAAAGCCAAACAGACCTGCCATAATCATCAGACCCTGAACACTGCTTGACTGGATTCCTGTCAGACTCAGAATCAGTCCGAATACCAACATCACCGCCAGGTTGGTGACCAGGAAAAGCGCAATACGCATCATAAACGTTAATCTTCCTCAGTTGTGCTCGCGCTCATGCGCGGATATATATCCTATGTTCATTGCGCAGCATTTCAAGCAACCTTAATCTTTAAGTGTCTAAAAAGACATAACTTTACATTTGGTAATGGTGTGCCTGAATCTGCCCATTAGCCACGATAAACAATGATCTTAGCGCAAAAAAAAGCACCGCCTGAGCGGTGCTTCTGATGACGCTGAAGATTACTTCGCGCTAGTAGCAGGCTGGGATTTCTCCAGCTGAGCCATGTCATTGGCGATGTTAACCGTTTCATCCAGGTACGGATCCGGCTCTTTGTAATCTTTTGGCAAATCATCCAGACTCTTCAGCGGTGCTTTGCCTTCGGCCTGATAGCGGGCGTTGATACGCTCCAGACGCAGTGCATCATCTTCGTGGTTCTCTTTCTCACGCTGGGCAAGATTGAGTGACACGATGTTGCGCTTGTCCTTCATAGCATCAAAGCGCGCAATGTCTTTCAGGATGTACTGGAACTCGCGGTCTTTGGCGATACGATCGGCATGCTCTTTGGTCAACTGCGGCACCAGCGCAGTGATATCACCGGTTTTGGTGTAAGTCGCCGCATTCACGCTATCCCATGGCAGCGCGTTGTCCTCGAACTTCTCACCTGTCTCTGCCGCTTCCACGCCGGTTGGCATCAGCAGATCTGGCGTAACGCCTTTACGCTGAGTACTGCCGCCGTTGATACGGTAGAACTTCTGGATGGTGTACTGCACAGAACCCAGCGCTGGCCACTCTGGACGCAGCATTTGATCGTAGATGCGGTTCAGCGAGCGATACTGCTGGACGGTGCCTTTACCAAAGGTCGGTTCACCGACAATCAACGCACGACCGTAGTCTTGCATGGCCGCAGCGAAGATCTCAGACGCTGAGGCACTGAAACGATCGACCAATACTACTAACGGACCTTTGTAATACACGATGCCGTCGTTATCGCTGTCCTGACGTACGCGACCGTTATTGTCACGCACCTGCACCACCGGGCCGCTTGGAATAAACAGACCAGAGAGCGATACCGCTTCGGTCAATGCACCACCGCCATTGGTACGCAGGTCGATGACGATGCTGTCGACGTTTTGCTTCTGCAGTTTTTGCAGCTGCACTTTCACATCGTCAGTCAGGCCGACATAGAAGCCAGGAATGTCGAGCACGCCGACTTTCTCTTTGCCCACATTGTGAACCGTACCTTTAACGGCACGATCTTCCAGACGGATCTTCTCACGCGTCAGGGTCACAGTGCGGGTTTTAGTGCCTTTACCGGCTGGCAGGATTTCCAGGCGCACTTTACTGCCCTTCGGTCCTTTAATTTTGGAGACCACATCATCCAGACGCCAGCCAATCACATCTTCCATCGGCTTACCCGGTTGGCCCACGCCGACAATGCGGTCGCCCACACTAATGGATTTGCTCTTCGCCGCTGGACCGCCCGCCACCATAGAGTTAATGACCGTGTAGTCATCATCCATTTGCAGCACAGCACCGATGCCTTCCAGTGACAGGCTCATTTCGGTGTTGAACTGTTCGGTATTGCGTGGTGACAGGTAGTTGGTGTGCGGGTCGATTTCATGCGCGAACGCGGTCATCGCCAGCTGGAACACGTCTTCACTGTTGCTCTGCGCCAGACGACGAATGGCAAAGTTGTAACGCTTGGTCAGCGTTTCGCGGATCTCTTTGTCATCTTTGCCCGCCAGTTTTAGGCTCAGCTCATCATATTTAACTTTGGCATCCCACAGCGCGTTCAGCTCATCTGTGCTCTTTGGCCATGGCGATTTTGAACGGTCAATGTCAATGGTGTCATTGCCGGTGAAATTCATCGGGCGGTTCAACACGCTGAGCGCATATTGATAGCGTTCAAAGCGGCGTTTCTGCGCCAGATTGTAGAGATCGTAAAATACATCCAGCTTACCGCTGCGCAGTTCATCACCGATGGTGGTTTTCTTATCGGCGAATTGAGCAACGTCAGAGGCCAGCAGCACATTATGGTTGTAGTCGAGCAGATTCAGGTAGCGATCAAAAATTTTCGCAGAGAAATCCTGATTGAGATCGAACTGACGGTAATGAGAGCGGGTAAAACGCGATGTGACGCGTTCGCTGACGGTAGGATGCTGTGGATCTTCATGTAACTGGGGAATCTGGTCGGCGCGGGTAATGTTGTCTGCGCCAAAGGTGGGGCCTGCTAACAGCAGGCCCGCGATCATACCGATCTTTAAAATGTTGTTCATGCCAGGGTCAGCCTCCGTTTCAGAACTGCAAGTGTTCTGCGCGCACAATCATTGCCATGCCGGAAGCGAGCTGTACCCGAACGCCATCCTTGGTGATTTCAAGAATGGTGGCGTCCATTGCACTTTTGCCTGCTTTAACTTTGATGTTCTGGCCGAGCTGCAAAGTTGAGGTGTCAGTGACAGGTATTGCTCGCGGCGGGCGTGGTGCAGCCTGGCGTTCAGTGGACGCCGCACGCGGAGCCTGTGGACGAGGCTTACGTGGTGCAGCTTCGCCGCCTTCAGCCGCTTTACGCGGTGCGGGCTTGCGCGGGCGACGCTCAGCGGTCTCTTCACCGGCTTCACGCTTCTTCGCACGCTGCTGATCGCGTTGCGCCTGAACGCGCGCTTTAGCTTCTTCTAATTGCTTGCGCGCGTGCTCCACGTGTTGCTCATCCAGCACGCCACAGGCGTTGCCGTCGAGATCGACACGGGTCGCACCGGCTTTAATGCCGTAAAGATAACGCCAGCTAGAGGTATAGAGACGTAAGGCCGAACGCAGTTGCGTCTTGCTCAGGCTGTTTTCACCCTGAACGCGCTCAACCAGATCCTGGAAGATACCGATCTTGAGCGGACGCGCTTCGCCATCGGCGCTAAAGCATTGCGGAAAACGCTCCGCCAAAAAGGCGATAACTTCTTTACTGCTATTCAACTTAGGTTGATTTTCCATGAAATTTCCTGATTACTACGGGTTTGCCGACCAGAGCAGGCATGAACAGGCGACATTATAATGACAACATCGCCAAATGCTATGTGATCCAGTCGATTAGCTGCGCGTCAGCTGAATAAATTTTACGATGTCGCTGCCCGCCAGCACTTCACAAAGCCCGTCGGTAAGGGCCACCAGCCCCGTTTCATCCTCACTATCAAAGCGAGAATAAACCGTACTATCAATGTCTAACACACCCACAACGGTGCCATTCACTTTCAGAGGAATCACGATTTCTGCGTTGCTGGCAGCATCACAAGCGATATGTCCCGGGAATGCGTGCACGTCTTCAACTAACTGCACTTTATCCTCTGCAATCGCTGTGCCACATACCCCTTTGCCCACCGGAATACGCACGCATGCGATTTTGCCCTGGAATGGGCCCAATACCAGCGTGTTCGGTTCAGTCAGCAAATAGAATCCTGCCCAGTTCACACCTTCCAGGCGTTCAAACAACAGCGCACTGCAATTACCCAGTGCCGCAAGGAAAGAGGTTTCGCCCGCTAACAGTGCACGGACATCGCGATTTAAATCCTCATAAAAGGCTTTTTTGTTCATTGTTTAACCATAACTCGTCACTGTCGTGACCTTGTTGTCACTCAGTTGTTAAAATAAGCACTAATAATCCAGCCCCACAAGGTGAATCATTGTGTTAGTTACTATACCCTTAGCAGTCGGTGGTTAAGAATTTTCTCGGACCACAGAATGTTGCAGACAGATTGCTCTGCTCAGCATGCCGGTAACTGTAACGAACGATGGGCCATTTGCGTCACCTATGAAAATTCACGCTATCAGCCAGACGTTGCCCCACGCACGTTATCAGCGTTGTCCGCAATGCGATACCCTTTTTTCCTTACCGGATGTGAAATCGCATCAGGCTGCGCACTGTCCGCGTTGCCATGCAAAGATTCAAAACGGCCGCGACTGGTCAATGACGCGTCTCACGGTCATGGCCGTGACCATGATCGTGCTGATGCCCTTCGCCTTTAGCCTGCCGTTGGTAGATATTCGCTTACTTGGCATGCGCATCAACGCCAGCCTGGTGGAAGGTGTGATCCAGATGGCGCAACAGGGCAACGTCCTGACTGCCTCCATGGTGGCGTTCTGCACCATTGGTGCCCCTATGACCTTAGTCGCGGGCATCTGCTATTTATGGATTGGCCACGCCCTCGGTATGAACCTGCGCCCGGTATTGCTGATGCTGGAGAAGCTAAAAGAGTGGGTGATGCTGGATATCTATCTGGTCGGTGTGGCAGTCGCCTCTATAAAGGTGCAGGATTATGCCGCGCTGGAAGTGGGCTACGGTCTGGTGGCCTATATCGCGCTGACGGTACTGAGCCTGCTCACGCTGATTCACCTTAACGTTGAGGAGCTGTGGGAACACTATTATCCGCAGGCTGTGCCAACCTCTCCTCCTGAACAGTGGCAGGTCTGCCTGAACTGTCATCAAACCGGCGTGCCGGACGATCGCGGGCGCTGTATGCGTTGTCACACCCCGCTCGATTTCCGTCGTCGCCACAGTTTGCAGAAATCCTGGGCCGCGCTGATTGCTTCGATTGTGCTACTGATCCCCGCTAACCTGCTGCCGATTTCAGTGGTTTACGTCAACGGTGCGCGCCGCGAAGATACCATATTCTCCGGTATTCTGGGGCTGGCTTCCGGTAATGTGCCCGTCGCGGCAGTGGTGTTTATCGCCAGTATTCTGGTGCCGTTTACCAAAGTGTTAGTGATGCTGACCTTGCTTCTCAGCATCCATTTTAAATGCGAACAGGGCATAAAAACCCGTATTCGATTGCTGCGTGCCATCACCTGGGTGGGACGTTGGTCGATGTTGGATCTGTTCGTGATTGCGGTCACCATGTCGTTGGTGAATCGCGATCAACTGCTGGCTTTTACCATGGGACCTGCCGCGCTCTATTTTGGCGCGGCAGTCATCCTGACCATTATGGCTGTAGAGTGGCTTGATAGCCGCCTGATCTGGGATGCACATGCAACAGGAAACGCCGACTACACCGACTAGTGCCAATCTGCGTAATAAACGCAAGATTTCGCCGTTCTGGTTATTGCCCATTATTGCCCTGCTGATTGCGGGTTGGCTGCTATGGACCAATTATCAGGAGCGCGGTACCACCATTACCATTAACTTCCAGACCGCAGACGGCATCGTGCCGGGACGCACACCCATTCGTTATCAGGGCGTGGAAGTGGGTACGGTGCAGGGTATCGTGCTGAGCGATGACTATCACAGCATCCAGATCAAGGCCAGCATCAAGAGTGACATGCGCGATGCGCTGAAAGACAACACCCAATTCTGGCTGGTAACACCGAAAGCCTCACTGGCAGGGGTTTCTGGCCTGGATGCCTTGGTTGGCGGTAACTACATCGGCATGATGCCCGGTGGCGGTAATCCACGTGAGCATTTCACCGCGTTAGATACGCAACCGAAATACCGCGTCAATACCGGTGAACTGCTTATTCATCTGCACTCGCCCGATTTGGGATCGTTGAATACAGGTTCCCTGGTCTATTACCGAAAAATCCCGGTGGGCCGTGTCTATGACTACAGCATCAACAGCAATACCGATGGCGTGACCGTCGACGTACTGATTGAGCGCCGCTTCGTCAACCTGGTGAAAAAGCAGAGTCGTTTTTGGAATGTGTCTGGTGTCGATGCGGATGTCAGTCTCAGTGGTGCGAAGGTCAAACTGGAGAGTCTGGCCGCTTTGGTCAATGGTGCCATTGCCTTTGACTCCCCGAATGACGGCCAGCAGGCTAACAGCGATGAAAACTATCAGCTGTATCCTGACCTGGCACGCAGCCAACGTGGCGTGCAAATCAGCCTTGATTTGCCGAATGGCGATAACCTGAAAGCGGACAGTACTCCCTTAATGTACCAAGGCTTGGAAGTCGGTACGCTCACCAAACTAAACCTGCTGCCTGGCGGCAAAGTCACGGGCGAATTGACTGTCGACCCATCGGTTACCGGTCTGATGCGCAGCGGCACGCGTATTGAGATGCGCGCACCCAAACTAAGCCTGACCGATACCAATCTCAGCAGCCTGCTGACCGGCAACACTTTTGAACTGGTGCCCGGTGAAGGCGAGCCGCAGGATCATTTCACGGTATTACCCGCCAGCGAAACTCTGCTGCAAAAACCTGATGTGCTCACGGTTAAACTGAGTGCGCCAGAAACCTACGGCATCGATGCGGGCCAACCCGTGATGCTGTATGGCATGAAGATCGGTCAGATTATTTCTCGCCAGTTGGATGAGAACGGCATTAGCTTCGCGGTGGCGATCAATCCAGAATTCCGCCATCTGGTACACGCTGACAGCAAGTTCATCGTTAATAGCCGTCTCGATGTGAAATTTGGTCTTGATGGGATGCAGGTGTTAGGTGCCAGCGCCCGTGAATGGGTCGATGGCGGCATTCGCCTGGTGCCGGGTGCCAAAGGTGATCCCTCCGCGCGATACCCTTTATATGCCGACGCCGAACGTGCGCAGGAAGGCATCGTTGGCGATCAGCCGCCGACTACCTTGAAACTGACCGCAGAAAGTTTGCCAGACGTACAGGCCGGTTCTGTGGTGCTGTATCGAAAATTCCAGGTCGGTGAAGTGGTAGACGTGGTACCGCGCGCCGATGCCTTTGAGATTTCCATTCACATCGAGCCGCAGTATCGCAAATTGCTCACCAGTGAAAGTGTGTTCTGGGCCGAAGGCGGTGCGAAAGTGCAGCTCAACGGCAGCGGCTTAACGGTGCAGGCTTCACCGCTGAACCGTGCGTTAAAAGGCGCTATCAGCTTTGACAATCTGACCGGCGCACAGGCCGCTAAAGGCGTGAAGCGCGTGTTGTATTCATCTGAAACCGCCGCGCGTGCCGTGGGTAGCCAAATCACCCTACACACCTTTGATGCCAGCAAACTGGCAGCCGGTATGCCGATTCGCTATCTCGGTATCAATGTTGGTCAGGTCGAATCACTGGCACTGAGCAAAGACAACAACCAGGTGGTGGCAAAAGCCGTACTGTATCCTGAATATGTACAGGACTTCGCGCGCATCGGCAGCCGCTTCTCGGTGGTGTCACCGGAAATTTCGGCCGCAGGCGTTAACCATCTTGAAACGCTGCTCCAGCCTTATCTCAACGTCGATCCGGGTAAAGGTGCTCAGGCTCGCGTGTTTGAGTTGCAGGAGAGCACCATTACCGATTCGCGTTACCTCAACGGTCTTAACATCTATGTGGATGCCACCGAAGCCGGTTCGCTGTCGCTGGGCACACCTGTGCTGTTCCGTGGGGTTGAAGTGGGTACCGTGACCGGCACCTCATTGGGCAACATGGCAGATCGCGTGCAGATCGCCCTGCGCATAAGCAAGAAATATCAGCATCTGGTGCGTAACAACTCAGTGTTCTGGCTCGCCTCCGGCTATAACCTCGACTTCGGTCTGATTGGCGGCGTGGTGAAAACCGGCACCTTCCAGCAATTTATCCGTGGCGGCATTCAGTTTGCCACCCCGCCGACGGTGCCACTGGCGCCGCAGGCCGGAGCCGATAAGCACTTCCTGCTGCAAGATGAAGCGCCGAAAGAGTGGCGCAACTGGGGAACGGCGATTCCGGACCCCAATTAAGCAATCGGGCAGCCTGCGGGCTGCCCGTTTTGTTTGCACGTGTTACACTTCGCGCTTCATTTGATGCCCCGGTATATGTCTGTGTCCGATCGCTTTCCCGAAGATTTCCTTGCGCTGATGCGCGCCAGCCTCGCTGATGAAAATGAACTGCAGCGTTTTCTGGCGATCAGTCAACAACCGCTGCGCCGCAGCCTGCGCGTCAACACGCTAAAAATCAGCGTTGAGGCGTTTCTGGCGCACACCGCGCACTACAACTGGCGTCTGACGCCGATTCCCTGGTGTCCGGAAGGTTTCTGGATTGAGCGAGACGACGAGTCACTTCCGCTCGGCAGCGTCGCCGAACATTTGAGTGGTTTGTTCTATATTCAGGAAGCCAGCTCGATGTTGCCAGTAACGGCACTGTTTGATGCCGCACCCGATGCGCGTCAGGTGATGGATGTAGCCGCTGCGCCGGGATCCAAAACCACGCAAATGGCCGCGTTGATGCGCAATCAGGGTGCCATCCTCGCCAATGAGTATTCGGCCAGCCGCGTGAAAGTGCTGCACGCCAATATCAGCCGTTGCGGCGTCAGTAACGTGGCGTTGACCCACTTTGATGGGCGCGTGTTTGGCGCTGCACTCCCTGAACAGTTTGACGCCATCCTGCTGGACGCCCCCTGCTCCGGCGAAGGCGTGGTACGCAAAGACGCCGATGCGCTGCGTAACTGGACCCTTGCCAGCACCGAAGAGATTGCCGCCACACAACGCGATCTTATCGACAGTGCCTTTCATGCCCTGCAACCGGGCGGCACGCTGATTTACTCCACTTGCACCCTGAACCAGATTGAGAATCAGCAGGTGATTGCCTGGCTGCAACAGCGTTATCCAGACGCTGTGGAAATCGTGCCGCTGGACGGCTTGTTTGCGGGGGCAGAGCAAGCGTTGACACCTGAAGGTTTTTTACATGTGTTCCCGCAAATCTTCGATAGCGAAGGCTTTTTCGTGGCACGCCTGCGCAAAACCGCCCGCATCCCGGCACTGCCTGCGCCGACGTATAAAGTGGGCAAACTGCCCTTCTCACCGGCCAGCCGTAATCTCTCTGCCGAAGTGCAGCAAGCGGCAGCGAAAGTGGGTATCCAGTGGGATGAGAATCATGCGTTGTGGCAACGCGATAAAGAGTTGTGGCTGTTCCCTGCTGCGCTGGAAAGTTGGTTGGGCAGAGTGCGCTTCTCGCGCATCGGGGTGAAACTGGCAGAAACCTTCTCGAAGGGCTATCGCTGGCAGCATGAAGCGGTGGTCTCCTTTACCCAGCCGGGTAGCGCGTTAGATTTTGAACTCACCATTGACGAAGCGGAAAGCTGGTACCGTGGCCAGGATATCCGTCCTGAGACGTTACCTGCGCAAGATGAGGTCATCGTCACTTATCAGCAGCAACCGCTGGGATTAGCCAAGAAAGTCAGCAACCGCATCAAAAACAGCTATCCCCGTGAGTTGGTGCGTGATGGTCGTCTGTTCCGTTAATTCTTACTGCAGTTGAACCAGCGTTAATCGATTACCGAACACCGCACCGGTATCGATGTAATGCTGGTTCGCTACATTGAGTGGCTGCTCCAATGGCGTGTGACCGAAATAGAAATCGCTGGCACCGTCGATGCTGGCGGATGTCCCGCGATGATGGCGCCCCAGGCGATCACGGCTCCACACCACCTGATGCCAGTCAACGTCTTGTCCCAGCTGATAATGGCTGGCGGGATAGTCGGCATGGGCGATAACCACCACGCGATCCGCTAACTCGATATGTAAAATCAACGGTAAATCGGCGCAGCGTTTCAATGCATGGCGCGCTGCAATTAAATCCGCGCCTTTTAACTGCCAAAACCAGTCACCGCCGTTCATCATCCACAACATCGGGTCATGCCCATCCAGCGCTGATAGCGCCATTTGTTCATGGTTACCACGCACGCAGCGGAACCAAGGCTCTTGCAGCAGCTGTAAACAGCCGGGGCTGTCGGGTCCGCGATCAATAAGATCACCCACTGACAGCAATAAATCCTGCTGTTTGTCGAAGTCATGCAAGATCAGTTGCGAATCCAGTTGAGCGCGGCAACCATGTAAATCACCAACAACCCATATGTTACGCCACGTTTTGGCACTCACCGTTTGGTAAAACATGTAATCTTTCCCGGTTGACTGGAAGTTTAGTGAACCCGGCTTAAAGTATAGTCCGGTGAGATGGAGCCAAGGGAGGGATGAGCGTGAGCAGCCGTAAACAATTTATTGGCGTATTGGTGTTTATATTTCTGGGCAGCCTGCTGCTACTGGAATCGCTTGCGCGCTTGGTGCATCTGCTGTTTGTGGGGTGAGCGTTTCACTCGCCTGAGAAGTTTCAACACAGGCTGCATCCTGCAGCCCCGATGAAAGTCCCGTCCGGCGCTTATCTCCGGCGCTCATTGAAGGCGTTAGCTCTGTGCGGGACGGCGAAGACTTTACCAACTAAGACAATTCCGAACAAGTTAAATGATATTAACTATCATTCTCACTATTGATTTTTACGCTTCGCTTACATAAGTGATGCTCATTCAACCATCCTGCTGGCACTTGAAGTCACAACGCACTAAAGCCTTTTGCTACGCTTAGAACAGTATTTACAGCAAGGAGTGAGCAATGAAAGACTATTACAAAATCGATCTGGAGCTTTTCATGCATAATAACGCGGATTTGATTCGCGATATTAAAAGCCGAGCGCCGGTTTATGCAGATGATTACGGACTAGAGGTGGTGCAATATATTAATCGTGAAGTGAAGCAAGCTCACCTGAATTATATTGAAAGCCTTGGCGTGCACGATCCCTATGAATATTATATTTCTCAGCATGAGGAAGACCGCTACCTGGCTGATAAGCTGATCGCTCAGCATCGCGCCGCGTTAAACCACACCGCTTAATGTGTTGATTTGCCACACAAACCGTGTGGCAAATAGCCCCCTTAATGGGAAAGGAAGAAGATCGCCAGCAGGAAAAACACCCACAATCCGGCAAAGGTAGCAAAGCCGACACGAGGCGTTTTTGTCCGACCGACCACGACTCCAATAAAGATACTCAGCAGTGTTAAGGTGCCAATCATTACCCAGAGAAGATATTGCGCATTTGCCATGAAGAGTCCTTATTAACCGGCAATAAAAAATGATGCGCACCCTTATACCATTTTTCACACTCACTGGCTGCTGATAAATGTCCGCAACTTTAGTGCTGGCTTGATTCTCTACGCCGTTGGATGACCGCAACGCACCGTTTTTAGCTGCTCCAACTCGTTTAACCGCGCCGTTGCGTGCTTGTTAGCGCTGGCCTTTGCGATGCCGTTGCCAATACCAAAATCACCTAAGAAGCCGATCACCGTTAAAGCATCAAACTCACCGGTTTTGTCAATCTGCTGCTGCACGCTATGGGTCTTGGCGATCTCCTGATCGAGCGTCGCACAATTGTAGGTTTGCGCTTCTTCATCACTGACTTTGGGTGATTGCGGGTATTGCTTGAGCGCGCAGCCGCTGAGCAGCAACAGCGTGGTGAACTGGATGGCGGGTTTAAACATCAAAGGACTCTCGTTTTGGTTGGTGTTGTTGGCAGGTGGCATGGGAGGAATTTAACACGGTGGGATTGGTTTGATTCAGAGAATAACTGGGGAGATCGTGCACTTTATGAACGTTATGAGGAGGGTTTTAATCAACAAAAAAAGACCCAATACGATTCCTGTATCGGGTCCAGGGAAATGGCTCTTTGAGAGCCGTGCGCTAAAAGTTGGCATTTTTGAAGGCGATGTCGCCTTGCCTTTTAAAGGTAGTCGAGGATTGATTAATTTCCAGCCAGCCGCGCCGTTGCGGTGAGGAAGCTGCCAACTCTGTGATCGTGCTGGCACATCGAGGAAACAAGCGTAGCGGCAAAACTGTGCGCTACGCCCGTATTTTGAAAGGATTACTTACCGCATAACTGCTGAGTGCGCTCGATGATCGGCTGCAGGCTCATTTTCTGGCCTGGATGCGCTTTATCTTCCGCCACGATGGTATTGATTGATTGCTGAGTCCCTTTACCCGCATCGGCGCGCGCCTGGGCTTTATCGTTCAACGGATATTGCAGCAAGGTGCTCGGGTTGATGGCGAACAGCGCGCCGTCTTTCTCACAGGTCAGCATCACCTCTTCACGGGTGAAAGGCCACTTATCTTTACCAATCTCAAAACGGCTGACGGTAATAATCTGCGCGGCCATCGCCTGGCTGCACAGTGCCATCAGAATGCAGGCTGGAATCAATTTCTTCAGCAAAATATCGACCTCATTTTTCATTCATTACTCTTCAGGCCGGTGACAGCGTAGCAAACACGCTGACCAATCCGACAACGACCATGGCCAGCAGCAGCTCAAGCTGCGTCAGGCGAATAAACTGTTGTGACGCCTGGTTACCCGCGACACGAAATTGTGGCACCAGAATATAACGATTGATCAGCGCAATGCCCACCATCATCATCACCAGCATCACTTTGACCACCAGCATCGCACTCCACAGCGTGGTACCCCAGTTGAGCGGCGTACCGCCAATCAACAGGCTATTAATCAGCCCAGTGATCAGCGCCAGAGCAACAGCCAGATGCCCGTAACGCGAAAAGCGCATCATGCAGCGAATCGCATCAGTGCGAAACGCAATCTGACGGGCTTCACGCATCAGCAATAACAGGGGCAATAAACCACCGGTCCAGAACGCGGCGGCAATCAAGTGCAGTGCGTGATTACTCTGCTGAAACAACCCCGGAACACCATCGCGCATGGCGGCATGCCCGACGCCAGCCAACGCCATCAACTGCAACAAACCACTCACTAGTAATAGCTGCTGACGCAGTGTGCCACGTAACAGCAAGGCCAGCGTGCTGAGCAGTGCGAAGCCTAGCTCCCAGCGCCATACGCTGCCAAAGCGGGTCGCGAGCACAGCCTGCCAGGTTTCGACATCGCTGACGTTGCGCCAGTCGCCGCTCATCAAGCCGGTTTGTGTTGCCAGCATCAGCAACGCACTCAGAAAACTCAATATCGCGGTAGTGACAAATATCCGGTGCAGACGCTGTGCCAGCACCGCTCGATAACGCCGCGGTGCCAGAAGAGCGGTATAGAACGCGCTGCCAGCCAGCAAGAACACCGCAATAAAATGCAGTGCTCGCAGGCAAATCCACAACGTGCTCAGACTCATCGATTACTTAACGCTAAACGCGTAACTTCCCTTGGTTTTATGACCATCGACTGACAACACATGCCAGTTCACCTGGTAATCACCCGCGGGCAGCGGCTTGCTGATCGGTACGATCAGTTGATCATGCTGTTTGTCATTGAGTTTGGCTTTCTCCACTGGCATCGGTTGTTGCTGTGCATTCAGCACTTCGACACCGCTGAAAGCGGCTTCAACATCTTCAGTGAAGGTCAAGGTCAGATTCTGTGGAGAACTGTCGACCACCGCTTTGTCGGCTGGAACCGGGGTTTTCAGATGGGCATGTGCCAGTGCAAACTGACTGAAAGTTAACGTAGATGACGCCAGCAACAGCGCCATAAGCGGGTTTAACGCAGTTTTCTTCATCACTTCATCCCTTTTCAATGCAGCCATCTGCTGCAAACGTGGCAGCAGGATACGCCGCTGGTTAAAGCGTGTCGAGACCTGCGGTGCGATCCAATTTCCTTGATCCGTAAAGGGGAAACCATTACTTTTGCCCCTGTTTATCAGGAGAAAAGCATGAGCCAAAACCTTGCCCTGCTGTCGCAGGAAGAGAAAGACAAAGTGAATGTCGATCTGGCCGCCGCTGGCGTGGCCTTTAAAGAGCGCTACAACATGCCCGTGGTGGCTGAAATGGTCGAACGTGAACAGCCAGAAGCGCTGCGTGACTGGTTCCGCCAACGCTTGATGAGCTATCGTCAGGCCTCGCTCAGCCTTTCCCGCCTGCCCTATGAACCCAAGCAGAAGTAATTAATTTATGTTACGCGTTATCGATACCGAAACCTGTGGTTTGCAAGGCGGCGTCGTCGAAGTCGCATCCGTGGATGTGATTGATGGTCAGATCGTTAATCCGATGAGCGATTTGATCTGCCCGGACCGGCCAATCAGCCGTCAGGCGATGGCGGTACATCGTATTACCGAAGCGATGGTGGCTGACAAACCCACCATAGAAGAAGCGATTGGTCGCTATCACGGCAGTCCACATTATGTTGCGCATAACGCCAGTTTTGATCGCCGCATGCTGCCCACTATGCCGGGTGAATGGATCTGCACTATGACGCTGGCACGCCAGCTGTGGCCCGGCATTAAATACGGCAACCAGGCACTGCGCCATAGTCTGAAGCTGGATGTGACCCCGCCGAGCGAGCTGCATGCTCACCGTGCGCTGTATGATTGCTATGTCACCGCCGCGCTGTTGATCCGTATTATGGAAACCTCAGGCTGGAACACCAGTGAGATGGTCAGCCGTTGCCAGCCAGCAGAAGTGAGTGGTGATGTGTTCCCGTTCGGCAAATATCGCGGACAGAGCATTGGCAGCATTGCACGTAAAGATCCGGGCTATCTGCGCTGGGTGCTGGAAAATGTGCGTGATTTGCGCCCACCGTTAAGGCAGGCGCTACGCAAGTACGTCAAGAGCGATCAGTAATCGACGCGGTCTGGCAAACTGCCCTGCGCCAGGCCAATCAGGAAGGTGAACTCCTGCGCCACCCCTTCGTAAGCCTTAAAGCGTCCAGATTTGCCGCCATGCCCCGAATCCATCTCGGTACACAGCAGCAGCAGCGTGTCATTGGTTTTTAACTCACGCAGTTTTGCCACCCACTTCGCCGGTTCCCAGTACTGCACCTGGGAATCGTGCAGGCCGGTTGTCACCAGCAAATGCGGATAGGCTTTGGCTTCGATGTTGTCATACGGACTGTATTGCCGAATGATGTGGTAATACTCTTCCTGCTCAGGATTGCCCCACTCATCGTATTCGCCGGTGGTGAGCGGTATTGAGGGGTCCAGCATGGTGGTCACCACATCCACAAACGGCACCTGCGCCACCACGCCGTGGAACAACGCCGGTGCAAGGTTAATGACGCCGCCCATCAATAAACCACCCGCGCTACCGCCCATGGCATAAAGCTGCTGCGGATTGCCGTATCCTTTCGCCACCAACGCCTCGGTGACATCAATGAAGTCGGTGAAGCTGTTCATCTTGTGCTTGAGTCGACCATCGTCGTACCACTGCTGTCCTAGCTCACCGCCGCCGCGCACGTGGATAATCGCATAGACAAACCCGCGTTCCAGCAAACTGATCCGGCTGGTGCCGAAGCTGGCATCCATGCTGCTGCCATAAGCACCATAGCCGTAAGCCAGTAACGGATTGCTGCCTGGTTTGAAGTGTTTACGATGGTAAACCAGCGACACCGGCACCTCAGTGCCATCGCGCACGGTGATCCAGTGGTGCTCGCTTTTATAGTCGTCAGAGTTGAAACCCGGAACCGGCGTCTGTTTAAGTACCCGCCGCTCGCCACTCTCCATGTTGAGCTCAAACAGCGTGGTTGGCGTGGTCATGGAGGAGTAGCCATAGCGCAAGGTGTCACTTTCTGGCGAGGGGTTGTAAGCCAGCCAGGTGACATAAGCAGGGTCGTCAAAAGCAATACCAATGCTTTCCTGCGTTTCCCAGTTGATTTGACGTAGCGTATTGACGCCACGCTGGCGCTCTTCGACCACCAGCCAGTGGCGGAAAAGCTGGAAGTCTTCCAGTACCACGTTGTCACGCGCTGGAATAATGGCTTGCCAACGGTTTTCCGCCAGCCATGCGCTGCGATACAAACCGAAGTTTTTGCCATCACGATTGGAGCGGATATAGAACTGGTGATTGTAGTGATCGAGGCTGTATTCGTGATCGCGACGGCGTGGGCAAAATACCTGTGGCTGCGCATCGGGATATTCGGCATCAATCAGCTGGATTTCACTGGTGGTGGTGCTGTAGAGCGCAATCAGGATGAAATGCTCGGAGGTGGTTTTGTGCACGCTGAGATGGAAACTCTCATCCAGCTCTTCATACACCAGTTGGTCGTCTGATTGTGGATGACCAAGTTCATGGCGCCATACCTGGTAGGCAAGCAAGGTTTTCGGATGCTTGCGCACGTAGTAGAGCGTGCGTGAATCATTCGCCCACGCCACGCTTGAAGATGCCTCACTCAGCACTTCGGGATACCAGCTACCACTTTGCAGATTGCGGAAGCGTATGCCGTACTGACGGCGTGACAGGAAATCCTCGGCTAACGCCATGACTTCATTGTCTGGCGTGATCGCCAGCGCTCCCATGGTGTAAAAATCGCTATGTGAAGCACGCTGATTACCGTCAATCAGCAGTTGCCAGGGTTCATCGGCTGGCGCATCTACGGCCTGGCGAAAATAGAGTGGATATTCGTTGCCCACTTCATAACGACTTTGGTAGCGATAACCGTTTTTCACATAGGGCACTGAGTGATCCTGCTGTGGAATACGATCAACGATCTCTTTCAAAACCCGCTCTTGCAGATTGTTTTGTGAAGCCATCATCGCCTTGCCGTAGGCATTTTCGGCATGCAGATGGTCCAGCACTTCAGGATTTTCACGATCGTCATCGCGCAGCCAATAGTAGTTATCGGTACGCGTTTCACCGTGCAGGTTCATCACATGGGGGATTTTTTTCGCTTGTGGCTGGTGCATTTTGGCTCCTTTCCCTGAATAACAGCATCCAGCAAGCGTGGCACTTATCACTCAGGAAGCCAAGCATCAGCGCACAGGAAGTACATGCAAAGCCAGAAAGTGCGCATGAATGCGCACCCTACGATAGCAGCGCGATGAATGGAGACCGAAAAGCGCTACGTTACCCGTGATTCGCCTTACGCGGCTTTTTCTGTCTCGATATCGCGCTGAATGCCTTCGCGTACATCTTGTGGGATCTTCAGCGCATCACCCAGCGCGGAGAGATAGCTACGCTCCATAAAGTGGTCAACATCAATGGCGGCGCAACTCAGGAAGTACAGTTCCAGCGCTTCTTCTTCGTTTTTCACATCAGCAGCCAGCCATTGGGGATCGAGCGGGCGATTCATCGCTTGTTGGATTAACGCTTCCGCCTGCGCGCCATAGCCCGCCTGATGGATATTCTGTTCGATGGCCGCGCGTTCACGGTCATCAATATGCCCATCGCTTTTGGCCGCGAACACCAGGGCCGTCACCAGCCGCTCTGCGCGTTGATCAACTGGCGTCTGCAACTGACCAAATCCCGGTTCATCCTGATGTGTCTCCCGCACGCGCTGTTTGTATTTGTTCCACAGCACCGCACCCGCCGCCGCGCCGCCGCCCACCAGCAACGCTTTACCACCGTATTTGGTCAGCAGCTTACGGGTCGATTTGCTGGCCACTAACAATCCCGCCAGGCCGCCCAGCGCACCGGGTGCCAACATATCGCTTAAACCACCGGATTTTCCCTCGCCGCCTTTTTTCGCCAGCACCGATTGGATCTGCTGCAACCAATTGCTCATCGTTTAACTCCCGTTTAAGTTTCCGGTTTCTATGCTGCCGCAGCTTGTGTCAGTTAACGTCAGAGCGAGAAAAGTATGGCAAACCTGCAAGAGGCGAATGCGTGAGTACGCAAACGTTTTCTTATATACTGCGCGCGCATTTTGACTGCTAAGGTGAAATTATGACGACTCTAGGAACCGCGCTGCGCCCTGCCGCAACGCGCGTGATGCTGTTAGGTTCAGGCGAATTGGGCAAAGAAGTGGCGCTGGAGTGTCAGCGTTTGGGTGTGGAAGTGATCGCCGTGGATCGTTATGCCGATGCCCCTGCGATGCACGTTGCTCACCGCAGCCATGTGATCAATATGCTGGATGGCGATGCGCTGGCAGCGTTAATCGCGCTGGAGAAGCCACATTTCGTGGTGCCAGAAATCGAAGCCATCGCAACTGAAAAGCTGCTGGAGCTGGAAGCACAGGGCCAGAAAGTGGTGCCTACCGCACGCGCGGCGCGTTTGACCATGAACCGCGAAGGCATTCGTCGTCTGGCCGCCGAAGAGTTGTCCCTGCCGACTTCAACTTATCAGTTTGCCGATAGCAAAGAGAACTTTGTCGCTGCTGCTCACGACATCGGCTTCCCGTGCATCGCTAAGCCTGTTATGAGCTCATCTGGCAAAGGCCAGAGCTTCATCCGTGAAGCCAGCCAGCTGGAGAAAGCCTGGGATTACGCGCAACAAGGTGGTCGTGCGGGTGCGGGTCGCGTGATTGTTGAAGGTGTGGTGAAGTTTGATTTTGAAATCACCCTGCTGACCATTAGCGCAGTGGATGGCATCCACTTCTGCGCACCGATTGGGCATCGTCAGGAAGATGGCGATTATCGTGAGTCCTGGCAGCCGCAGCAGATGACCGAGCTGGCACTGCAACGCGCTCAGGATATTGCTGCGAAGGTGGTCAAGGCGTTAGGCGGTTACGGCCTGTTTGGCGTCGAGCTGTTTGTCTGTGGTGACGAGGTGGTGTTCAGCGAAGTCTCGCCACGTCCACACGATACCGGCATGGTGACCCTGATATCCCAAGATCTGTCAGAGTTTGCGCTGCATGTGCGTGCGTTCCTCGGATTGCCTATCGGCGGGATTCGCCAGTATGGCCCAGCGGCATCGGCGGTGATCCTGCCACAGCTGGACAGCCAGAACGTGCAGTTCGTGAATATCGAAGCGGCATTAGGTGCGGGTCTACAGTTGCGCCTGTTCGGTAAGCCGGAAATTGCCGGTCAGCGCCGTCTGGGTGTGGCTCTGGCGACCGGTGACAATACCGATGACGCCATTGCCCGCGCGGTAGCCAGCGCGGCTGCAGTGAAGGTCGAAGGTTAATCATTACAGGGGCGGCCATCAGGCTGCCCCTGCAACGCCATTATTTTGCCCCTTCAACCGCTTCGCGCGCCAGGCGCGTAATGCGGTCCCAGTCACCGCTTTCCAGCGCATCATTTGGTACCAGCCAAGACCCACCAATACAGAGCACGCTTTTTAGTGCCAGGTAATCGCGATAGTTAGCAGGAGAGATGCCGCCGGTTGGGCAGAAACGCACCTGTGGGAACGGACCACCAATCGCTGACAAGGCTTTCACCCCGCCATTGGCTTCGGCCGGGAAGAATTTAAACTCGCGTAAGCCATAATCCATGCCCAGCATCAGCTCGGACACGGTGCTGATACCAGGAATCAGTGGCACAGGACCCTCAACGGCGGCTTTTAACAAAGGTTCGGTTAAACCAGGGCTGATAACGAACTGCGCACCGGCATCGGTGACTTCTTTCAACTGCTGGGTGTTGATCACCGTGCCCGCACCGACAATCGCTTCCGGCACTTCTTTGATCATGGCACGCAGTGCGTCCATGGCCACGGGGGTACGCAGCGTCACTTCCAGCACACGTACACCACCGGCCACCAGCGCTTTAGCCATCGGCACCGCGTGTTCCAGTTTGTTGACCACAATCACCGGCACAACCGGGCCCGTTGTCATGATCTGTTCAGCACTTGTTTTCCAGTTCTTCATCACGTTTCCTTAGTGGCATCAGCCCGGCTTACGCCACGCTGTCAATAATTTGGCTCTACCATACAAGATTGGCTGGAGTGGCGTCTATCGGATATCAAAATTTTTTGAAACTCTGGTTCAATTTTAAGAAGAATGAATTTTGGGTACAAAAAAGCCCGCGCTTAGCGGGCTTCGTTTTTAACGATTACTCAAACTCATTCCAGGAACGACCATCGCGGGTGATCATCGCGACAGAGGCCACAGGGCCCCAGGTTCCAGCCTGATAAGGTTTAGGCGCATCGGCATCGGCGTTCCACGCATCAATGATCGAATCCACCCAGCCCCACGCCGCTTCTACTTCATCACGGCGCACAAACAGTGCCTGAATACCGCGCATGGTTTCCAGCAGCAGACGCTCGTAAGCATCCGCCAGATGTGACTGGTTGAAGGTTTCGGAGTAGCTCAGATCCAGCTTAGTGGTCTGCAGTTTGTGTTTGTGATCCAGACCTGGCACTTTGTTCAGGATCTCGATATCTACGCCTTCGTCCGGCTGCAGGCGAATCGTCAGTTTGTTCTGTGGCAGTTCAGCGTAGGAGTCTTTGAACAGGTTCATCTCTGGGTTTTTGAAGTAAACCACAACCTCAGAGCATTTGGTCGGCAAACGCTTACCGGTACGCAGGTAGAACGGCACGCCCGCCCAACGCCAGTTATCGATATCCACACGGATAGCCACGAAGCTCTCAGTGGCGCTCTGCTTGTTCGCACCCTCTTCTTCCAGATAACCCGGGACTTTTTTGCCTTGTACAAAGCCGGCGGTGTACTGACCGCGTACGGTTTTGTCACGCACGTTGGTCTGGTCGATGCGGCGCAGTGAACGCAGCACTTTCACTTTTTCATCACGGATGGCATCCGCGCTGAGGTCGGATGGCGGTGACATGGCGATCATGGTCAGGATCTGCAACAGGTGGTTCTGGATCATGTCGCGCATCTGGCCCGCTTTATCGAAGTAACCCCAACGGCCTTCGATACCCACCTCTTCTGCCACGGTAATCTGCACGTGGTCGATGGTGCGGTTATCCCAGTTATTCACGAAGATAGAGTTGGCGAAACGCAGTGCCAGCAGGTTCAGAACCGTCTCTTTACCCAGATAGTGGTCAATACGGAACACCTGGCTCTCTTCGAAATACTTACCGACACTGTCGTTGATCTCTTGTGAGGTTTCCAGTGAGGTACCGAGCGGCTTTTCCATCACCACACGTGCCGGTTTGGCATTCAACTTGGCGGCGCCCAGACCATCACAAATCGCGCCGAAGGTGCTTGGCGGCATGGCGAAGTAGTTGATGGTGACACGCTCTTTCTGGTCAAGCATCTTGCCCAATTTGGTGAAATGGGAAGTGTCGTTAACGTCGAGGTTGCAGAAGTCGAGACGGCTGCTGAGTTTGTCCCACAGCGCTTCATCGATCTTCTCTTTCATGAAGGTTTCCAGCGCCTCACGTACCACTTTGGTGTACGCGTCTTTGTCCCACTCCGCACGCCCCACGCCAATAATGCGTGTGGTGTCGTGAATCTGACCCGCTTTCTCCAGCTGATACAGTGAAGGCAACAGTTTCCGGCGTGCAAGATCGCCTTTGGCACCGAAAATAACCAGATCGCATGCCTGGGCTGTTTGTGTTACCGCCATTTTCCTCTCCTCGTTGCAGGATATACCCGGTTTGAGCGTCCTCATCATCCCAGGTCCTTATTGTAATTTTCTTACAGCACAATGTACTTTTTTCCCCGCATCGTAACAACCCAGACGCGGTGTGGCATTAGCCATTACTTTGAACATGATGGCGAACAAAGATGTGTTGTCGTGTGCGCTTTAGGCTTTTTTTCTGTTTCGATGTTTGTCGGGAAAAACCCGGCAACGATCAAAGTATGACAAAAAAATCGCGCTTACATTTGTCCGCTGCTGCGTGCGAGCCGGTATTACACGGTATATTCTTGAGAATTGGCAGCGATTTCATCATTTAATGAAAGTGATTGAGGAGCATCAGGTTAACGACATGCTGGAACACATACAGGCGCAACTTGAGGCGCTGAGCAAATCAGAGCGCAAAGTGGCGGAACAGATCCTTGCCGCTCCGCAACAGGCAATGCACTCCAGTATTGCCACGCTGGCGCGGGCTGCCGAGGTCAGCGAACCGACCGTTAACCGCTTTTGTCACCGTATGGGCACGCGCGGCTTTCCCGATTTCAAATTACGTCTGGCACAGAGTCTGGCCAAAGGCCCAAGCTGGGTGAGCCGCGATGTGGAAGAAAATGACAGCGTAGAGAGTTATAGCCACAAGATTTTTGATTCTGCGCTCGCCGGGCTGAGCCAGGTACGACAACAGCTGGATTTACAGGCGATCGATAAAGCCATTCTGGCGTTAACACAGGCCAATAAAATTGCCTTTTTTGGCCTTGGTGCCTCCGCCGTGGTGGCGCATGATGCGACCAATAAATTTCTGCGCTTTAATCTGCCGGTCATCTGGTCAGAGGATATTGTGATCCAGCGCATGAGTTGCATAAATAGTGGACCAAATGACGTTTTTGTTCTCATATCACATACTGGCCGCACCAAAAATATGATAGAACTGGCTCGCCTGGCGCGTGTAAACGCTTCCACAGTTCTGGCTATCACCTCTCCGGGTTCACCCTTAGCGGCAGAAGCATCCCTCGCCCTGACGCTTGATGTACCTGAAGATACGGATATCTACCTGCCGATGGTCTCCCGCCTGGCGCAATTAACCGTGATTGATGTTCTGGCGACAGGATTTACGCTTCAGCGCGGCGCTGTTTTCCGCGAAAATCTGAAACGGGTGAAAGAAGCACTAAGAGATTCGCGCGTGGAAAAACACGTGCAGGAAAAATAATTAACATCACATTCACAATGTGAGTCGAATCACAGCCCATCGATCATATAGAATAGATGACCACACCGTGTCCTACGAAAGTGGCACGAACCTTTGTTAACGGAGTCCTTCATGTCAAGACGTCTCAGAAGAACCAAGATCGTTACCACCCTCGGTCCAGCTACCGATCGCGACAATAACCTCGAAAAAATCATCGCGGCGGGCGCTAACGTTGTGCGACTAAACTTCTCTCACGGTACGGCTGAAGACCATCAGCTACGTGCCAATAAAGTGCGAGAGATTGCCGCTAAACTTGGCCGTCACGTGGCGATTCTGGGTGACCTGCAAGGTCCTAAAATTCGTGTATCAACCTTCAAAGAAGGCAAAGTCTTCCTTAACGTGGGCGATCGTTTCCTGCTGGATGCAGACCTGAGCAAAGGCGAAGGCGACAAAGAAAAAGTCGGTATCGACTATAAAGGACTGCCAGAAGACGTGGTGCCTGGCGACATCCTGTTGCTGGATGATGGCCGCGTGCAGTTGAAAGTGTTGGAAGTTCAGGGCGTCAAAGTGTTCACCGAAGTCACCGTCGGCGGCCCACTCTCCAACAATAAAGGGATTAACAAACTCGGCGGCGGTCTCTCTGCAGAAGCGCTGACAGAGAAAGATAAAGTGGATATCATCACTGCCGCGAAAATCGGCGTGGATTACCTGGCCGTCTCTTTCCCGCGCAATGGCGAAGATATGAATTACGCTCGCCGCCTGGCGCGCGACGCCGGTTGTGATGCCAAACTGGTAGCCAAAGTGGAACGTGCTGAAGCGGTGGCCACTCAGGAAGCCATGGATGACATCATCCTCGCCTCTGACGTGGTGATGGTGGCGCGTGGCGATTTGGGTGTTGAAATTGGCGACCCAGAACTGGTCGGTATCCAGAAAGCGCTGATCCGTCGTGCCCGTCAGTTGAACCGTACCATTATCACCGCTACCCAGATGATGGAATCGATGATCACCAACCCGATGCCCACCCGTGCGGAAGTCATGGACGTGGCTAACGCCGTGTTGGATGGTACCGATGCGGTGATGCTGTCTGCCGAAACCGCAGCAGGCCAGTATCCGGCTGAAACGGTGTCAGCGATGGCAAAAGTGTGCCTCGGCGCGGAAAAGATCCCGAGCGTGAACGTCTCCAAGCACCGCCTGGAAGTGCAGTTTGACAACGTGGAAGAAGCGATTGCCATGTCTGCCATGTATGCCGCAAACCACCTGCAAGGGGTTTCCGCCATCATCACCATGACCGAATCAGGCCGTACCGCCTTGATGACTTCACGTATCACTTCCGGTTTGCCGATCTTCGCGATGTCACGTCACGAACGTACCCTGAACCTGACGGCGCTGTTCCGTGGCGTAACGCCCGTCTATTTCGATAGCAACAACGATGGTGTTGCCGCCGCGCATGATGCCGTGAACCTGCTGCGCGACAAAGGTTTCCTCGTTTCTGGCGACCTGGTGATTGTCACCCAGGGCGACGTAATGGCGACCACCGGCACCACCAATACCAGCCGTGTCCTGCGCGTAGACTAAACGCTCACGCACCACCGACAGCGGCTGTAACAACATGGACAAACGCGACTGCCTGGCAGTCGCGTTTTATTTTTGCTCTGACAAGGAGGCCAGATGGCCCGCTTTCAACCGATTACGCAACTCACCGGGCGCGTGCTGCTGTTTCCGCTCGCACTGGTGCTGTTTGAATTTGCGACTTACATCGCCCACGACATGATTCAGCCCGGCATGTTGCTGGTGACCTCTGAATTTGACGTTGGCCCGGAATGGGTTTCCACGTCGTTGACAGCCTATCTGATGGGCGGCGTGGTGCTGCAATGGCTGCTTGGCCCACTCTCCGATAAATATGGCCGACGTCCGGTGCTGTTGTTTGGCATCCTGTTCTTTGCGGCGGCCTGTATTCTGACCACCTGGGTCAGCAACATCGAGAAGTTTGTCACGCTGCGCTTTATCCAGGGCATTAGCCTGTGCTTTATCGGCGCAGTCAGCTACGCCGCTGTACAGGAAGCCTTTGCTGAAGCACTGGCGGTGCGCATGATGGCGCTCATGGCCAACGTGGCGCTGCTGGCACCGTTGGCGGGTCCGCTGGCCGGTGCCGCCTGGCTGACGGTCGGTGAATGGCGCAGTATGTTCTGGCTGTTCGCAATCTGTAGCCTCGTGGCCTTCTTGGTGCTGTGGCGCATCATGCCGGAAACCGCTGGCGACCGTAGCCACTCTATCGCCCTGCCCAATCTGGCGCGCACCTATGGCCGCCTGGCACGCGATCGTCAGGTGGTATACGGATCTTTTGCCATCGGTTTGGTGTTTATCCCGATTCTGACCTGGGTCGCACTGTCCCCGGTGATTCTGATGCACGATGAAGGCTTGTCGCGTATGGAGTACGCGCTGCTGCAACTGCCGGTGTTCCTGGCGATGATCGCTGGCAACCTGACACTGGGAAAACTGGCAGGCCGTGTGCCTATCGAACAACCGGTTAAATTCGCTGCCTGGCCGATATTAATTGGGTTAAGCACAGCCTTGCTGGCCAATCTGCTCAACAGCCACACCTATCTGCTGCTCACCGCCGGATTAAGCCTGTATGCTTTCGGTGCAGGCATGGTCAATGCGGGTCTTTATCGCCTGACGCTTTACTCCAGCAATGAAGGCAAAGGTAGCATTGCCGCCATGCTCGGTATGATCAGCATTCTGACGCTGGCCATCGGCATTGAGTTAGCGAAAAGCGGTTACTTCAGTGGCGGCACCCCGTGGTTCAGTGGGATTAATTTTGCGGCAGGTGTGCTGTGGTTTGGCCTGGTGACGTTGTTCCTGCGTGAACGTAAGCGTCGCAGTCACGTTGAAGCGGTAGGATGAAGCGAGATTAAGCTCGCCGCTACGAGTTGATTAATCCGTAGCGGCGCAATGCATTGCGCAAAAAACTATTTGCGCGGATACAGGTCTTTACGCGCATAGGGCTCAATATCCCCCTCTTTACGCGTCTTAAGCAATTTCAAAATCCAGGTGTACTGCTCCGGGTGCGGACGCACAAACACTTCTACCTCTTCGTTCATTCGACGCGCCAGCGTGTTGTCATCTGCATCCAGCAAGTCATCCATTGGCGGACGAACGTAGATTTCCAGTCGGTGCGTCTCGCTGTTATAAACCGGGAACAGCGGAACAACGCGCGCGCGGCACACTTTCATCAAACGACCTACGGCAGGCAGCGTGGCCTTGTAAGTGGCAAAGAAATCCACAAACTCACTGTGCTCTGGGCCGTGATCCTGATCCGGCAGATAGTAGCCGTAATAACCCTGACGCACCGAGGCGATAAAGGGTTTGATGCCGTCATTGCGGGCATGCATGCGGCCACCAAAGCGACGACGTACCCGATTCCACACGTAATCCAATAGCGGATCGCTCTGGTTGTGGAACATCGCCGCCATCATCTGGCCTTCCGAAGCCAGCAACATCGCCGGAATATCTACGCCCCAGCCGTGCGGCACCAGGAAAATAACGTTTTCTTTGTTGGCCTGCAGTTGTTCAATAATTTCGCGTCCGTGCCAGTCCACGCGTTGTCGTACGCGCGCAGGATCGCGCATCCCCAACTCAGCCATCATCACCATCGCCTGTGGCGCGGTGGCAAACATACGATCAGCAATCTCTTCGCGCTGCGCTTCACTCAGTTCCGGCAGGCAATAGTAGAGATTGATCAGCGCACGGCGGCGCGCACTTTTAGCCAGCTTGCCAGCAAATCGACCTAATCCGCCCAGAATCGGATCGCGCACTTTGGCAGGCAGCATTGCCATACCGGCCAGCGCACCAATCGCCAACCAGTTGCCCCAGTATTTCGGTTTTAAAAAAGAACGTTGAAAAACGGGAATAAACTCACTGTTATTTTTCTTTCGGGTTTCCATGCACTCGCCTCTGACAATGACGGGACAATGATAGTGACGGTGGTTAATTTTGCAATCATCCTGCGTCAGATAGCAAAAAACCGACGAATATTTCGTCGGTTTTTTTAATATTTAGCGGCTGTGGTGCGTTATTTCAGCGCTAACTGCGGAAGATACGTCTTCACATCTGCCAGGTA